>DASZON010000046.1:0-12717 GCA_035550755.1 Actinomycetota bacterium
CGAGGCGGCCCTCGACCCGGTGGCCAAGCCGGCCGCCGTGGTGGCGATCGAGCCGTCCACCGGGGAGCTGAGGGCGGTGGTCAGCACGCCCGTCCAGGGCTACAACCGGGCCCTGCTGGGCCGCTACCCGCCGGGGTCGACCTTCAAGGTGGTCACCGCCGGGGCCCTCCTGGCCGGCGGCCTGCGGCCCGGCGACCCGGTCGACTGCCCCAAGGAGGCCAAGGTCGGCGGGCGCACCTTCGGCAACTTCGAGGACGAGGTGCTGGGACGGATCCCGTTCTCCAGCGCCTTCGCCAACTCCTGCAACACCGCCTTCGTCCAGCAGGCGGCCAAGCGCCTGGACGGCGACGAGCTGGTCGCCACCGCCGCCCGGTTCGGCTTCGGCCTCGACCCGTCCCCCGGCATCCCCGCCGTGACCAGCCGGGTCCCGCCCCCGTCGGACCGCGCCGACCTCGCCGCCGAAGCCTTCGGCCAGGGCCGGGTCACCGCCAGCCCGCTCCAGATGGCCACCGTCGCCGCCACCGTCGCCAACGGCCGGTGGCACCACCCCAGCCTGGTCAGCGGCGGGGCCGCAGAGCCCGGCGACGCCCCCGAACCCCTCGACCCCAAGGTGGCGACCACCCTCCGCACCCTCATGCGCGAGGTCGTCACCAACGGCACCGCCGCCCCCGCGAACCTCCCCGCCGGCACCGGGGGCAAGACCGGCACGGCCGAGTTCGGCACCGGCGACCCCCTGCCCACCCACGCCTGGTTCATCGGCTTCCGCGGCGACCTCGCCTTCGCCGTGGTCGTCGAGGACGGCGGCGTCGGCGGCAAGGTCGCCGCCCCGGTCGCCGCCCGCTTCCTCCGCGCCCTCTAGCGGGACAAGCGTTCCGTAACGGTCCCAGGACGGTGCCGGCCCAGCATGGCGGGAGCAGGACCCGCACGCCGACGACGAGGAGACGCCCGATGCGAAGGCGCTCGACCTGGGTGGGCTGGGCGCTGCTGGGCCTGTGGATGGTGAGCGCGGCCGCCCTGGTGGTGCTGTCGGTCGCCAGCGGCAGCTTCCAGCGCCAGCCCCTGGCCAACACCGTCGGCCTGCTGCTGGCGTTCGCCGCGTTCATGGTGGTGGGCGCCCTGATCGTGGCCAACCGGCCCGGCAACGCCATCGGCTGGGTCTTCTCGGCGATCGCCCTCCTGGCCGTGCTCGGCGCCCTGGCCGAGGAGTACGCGGGCTACGCCGTCCGGACCGGCTTGGCCGGCGGCCTGCTGGCCGGCTGGTTCTCCGGCTGGGCCTGGTACCCGACGGTGGCCTTGGCGCTGATCTTCACGCCCCTGCTGTTCCCCGACGGGCGCCCGCCCTCGCCGGCCTGGCGGCCGGTCGCGTGGCTGGCCGTTGCCGCCACGACACTGTTCGTGGCCCTCGCCGCCGTGGCGCCCACCATCGAGCTGGACGACGGCCACGTGGTCGACAACCCGATCGGGGTGGCCGGGGTCGCGGACCCCGAGGACACCGTCCTCAACATCGTCCTCGGCCTGCTGATCCTGGCCGCCGTGGTGTCCCTGGTGGTCCGGTTCCGCCGCTCCCGGGGCGAGGAGCGGCTCCAGCTCAAGTGGTTCACCTACGCCTGCGCGGTCCTCCCGGTGCTGCTGGTGGGCGATCTCCTGCCCGACACCGCCGGCAACGTCCTGTTCGCCGTGGGGATCACCTTGCCGCCGGTCGCGGCCGGGATCGCCATCCTGCGCTACCGCCTCTACGAGATCGACCGGCTGATCAACCGCACCCTGGTCTACGGGCTGCTCACCGCCCTGCTGGCCGCCGTCTACGCCGGCCTGGTCCTGCTGCTGGGGCGGCTGTTCGGGGAGCTCGGGGGGCGGCCGCCGAGCTGGGCGGTGGCCGGGGCCACCCTGGCCGTGGCCACCCTGTTCCAGCCGGCCCGGCGGCGCATCCAGGCGGTGGTCGACCGGCGCTTCAACCGCCGCCGCTACGACGCCGCCCTGACCGTGGAGGCGTTCAGCGCCCGCCTCCGTGACCAGGTCGACCTGGCCACCCTGTCGGCCGAGCTGCTGGCCGTGGTCAACCAGACCGTCCAGCCGGCCAGCGCCGGCCTCTGGCTGCGGCCGACCGGCCCGCCCGCCGGGCCGGGCCCGGCGGCTACCCTGGGGCCGTGAAGGTCTGCCCCGACTGCGGCGAGGAGAACCCCGAGCGGGCGAGGTTCTGCCTTAGCTGCGGCAACCGGCTCGACGAGGCCGCCCCGGCCGAGGAGCGCAAGGTCGTGACCGTGCTCTTCTGCGACCTGGTCGGGTTCACCGCCCGCTCCGACCGGGCCGACCCCGAGGACGTCAAGGCCGCCCTGCGGCCCTTCCACGCCCGCATCAAGCGCGAGATCGAGCAGTTCGGCGGCACCCTGGACAAGTTCATCGGCGACGCCGCCCTCGGGGTGTTCGGCTCGCCGGTGGTCCACGAGGACGACCCCGAGCGCGCGGTCCGGGCCGCCCTGGCCATCGCCGACGCCATCGCCGAGCTGAACCGCCACGACCCGTCGCTCGACCTGGCCGTGCGCACCGGGGTCAACACCGGCGAGGCCGTGGTCGCCTACGGCCGCGGTCCCCAGATCGGCGAGGCCGTGACCGGCGACGTGGTCAACACCGCCGCCCGGCTCCAGGGGGCGGCGCCGGTCGGTGGCATCGTCGTCGGCGAGGCCACCTACCGGGCCACCAGCCGGGCGCTGGTCTACGAGCCCCTCCCGCCGGTCTCCCTCAAGGGCAAGGCCGAGCCGCAGCGGATCTGGCGGGCGGTGGCGGCCAGGGGCCGGATCGGCGACGACCTGGTCCGGGCCCCGGACACGCCGTTCGTCGGCCGCGGTCCCGAGCTGGCGGCCCTGCTCGGCGCCTACCGGCGGGCCGTCGACGACGCGGCCGCGCGGCTGGTGGTGGTCACGGGCGAGCCCGGGGTCGGCAAGACCCGCCTGGTCGCCGAGCTCGGCCGGCGGCTCGACCAGTCCGCCGACCTGGTCACCTGGCGCCAGGGCCGTTGCCTGCCGTACGGCGAGGGCGTCACCTTCTGGGCGCTGGGCGAGATCGTCAAGGCCCACGCCGGGATCCTGGAGTCCGACACCGCCGACCAGGCGGCGGCCAAGCTGGCCCAGGTGGTCCCGGGCGACGCGCCCGACCGCCAGTGGCTGCGCCAGCGCCTGGCCCCGCTCGTCGGGGCCGGCACCTCGCCCGCCGCCGACCGCGAGGAGTCGTTCACCGCCTGGCTGCGGTTCCTCGAGGAGGTCGCCGCCACCGGCCCGGCGGTGCTGGTCGTCGAGGACCTCCACTGGGCCGACCCGGCGATGCTGGACTTCCTCGACCACCTGGCGGCCGCCGCCCTCCGGGTGCCGATGCTGGTGGTGGGCACGGCCCGCCCCGAGCTGGACGACCACCACCGGGCGTGGGCGGCCCCGGGCGCCAACCTGGCCAGGATCGACCTGCGGCCGCTCAGCCGGCGGCACACCGCCGACCTGGTGGCGGCCATGTTCGGGCAGGCCGAGCTGGACGCCGGCGCCCGCCGGCGCATCCTGGAGCACGCCGGCGGCAACCCGCTGTTCGCCGAGGAGCTGGTCCGGATGCTGAAGGACCGGGCGCTGCTGCGGACCAGCGACGGGGTGGCCGCCCTGGCCGAAGGCGCCGAGGTCGCCTTCCCCGAGTCCATCCAGTCGCTGATCGCGGCCCGCCTGGACACCGTCGCCCCCGAGCGCAAGGGGGTGCTCCAGGACGGCGCCGTGATCGGGCGGGTGTTCTGGTCGGGCGCGGTCGCCGAGATGAGCGGCCGCGACCACGGCCAGGTGGCCGAGGCCCTCGACGAGCTGGCCCGCAAGCAGCTGGTCCGGCCGGTGCGGGTCTCCTCCATGGCGGGCGAGGCCGAGTACACCTTCTGGCACGCGCTGGTCCGCGACGTTGCCTACGCCCAGATCCCCAGGGTGGCCAGGGCACAACGCCACCTGGCGGCCGCGGCCTGGATCGAGCGGGCCGCCGCCGACCGGGTCGAGGACCATGCCGAGGTCCTGGCCCACCACTACACCCAGGCCATCCGCCTGGCCGGGGCCGCCGGGCGGACCGGCGAGGTCGAGCGGGCGCGGGGACCGGCGCTCCGGTTCCTGGTTCTGGCCGGCGACCGGGCGCTCGGCCTGCACGTGGCCCGAGCCGGCGCCCACTACGCGCGGGCCCTGGAGCTGGTCCCGCCCGGCCACCCCGAGCGGCCGGCGGTCCTCGTCAAGTGGGCCGAGGCGGCCAGGCAGACGGGGCGGTTCGCCGAGGCCGGAGCGGCCCTCGAGGAGGCGGTCGAGGGCTTCACCGACACCGGCCGGGCGGTCCCCGCCGGCCTGGCCATGGGCACCCTGTCCAGCGTGCTCAACAGCCTGGGCAGCCAGCGCCACACCGCCGTGGCCGCCGAGGCGGTGCGGCTGCTCGAGACCGGCGGGGCCGGGCCCGAGGTCCTGGTCGCCGCCTACGCCCGCATGGCCGGGGTCATGCTGGTCGTCGGGGACATGCGCCAGACGGTCGTGTGGGCCGACCGGGCCGAGGCCCTCGGCGGCGCCCACGGGGTCGAGGTCCCGGCCCGGGTGCTGGGGTTCCGGGGCTCGGCCCGCTGCGCCCTCGGCGACCCGGCCGGGCTGGAGGAGCTGCGGGCCGCGCTGGTCCTCTCCCTGGAGCGGGGCGAGGGCCGCGACGCCGCCGTGCTCTACAACAACCTCGGGGACGCCCTGCTGCCGGTCGAGGGGCCGGCCAGCGTGCTCGCCGTCTACCGCGAGGGGCTCGAGTTCGCCGAGCGCCGCGGGATCAGCGAGTTCGTCGGGGCCATGGGGTCGGCCAGTCTCGACCGCCTGATCGAGCTGGGGGAGTGGGACCGGGCCCTCGAGGACGCCACCGCCCTGGCCGGGCCGGCCGAGGCCGCCGGCGACGTCTTCGGCCTGCTCCAGCTGCGTACCGCCCAGGTCCGGGTGCTGGTGGGCCGCGGCCAGGCGGCCACGGCCCGGCCGCTCGCCGACTGGCTGGCCGGGGCGGCCCGCGAGTCGGGCGGGACCGAGGACATCATCGTCGCCTTCGCCGCCGCGGCCGCCGCCCTGCTGGCCACCGGCGAGCCGGACCGGGCCGTCGACCTGCTCGCCCAGACCGCCGGCTGGCCCCACGTCCGGGAGGCCTCGCTCTACCCGGCCTACCTGCCCGAGATGACCCGGACGGCCGTCGCCGCCGGCGACCTGGAGCTCGCCGAGCGGCTGGCCAGCGGGCTGGCCCCGCGGTTCGCGTACCGCCAGCACGCCCTGTGCGCGGCCGCGGCCGTCCTGGCCGAGGGCCGGGGACGGCTGGCCGCCGCCGTCGACGGCCACGGCGAGGCCGCCGAGCGGTGGCGGCGGTTCGGGATCGTCCCCGAGCGGGCCCACGCCCTGCTCGGCCAGGCCCGATGCCTGGTCGCCCTCGGGCGGCCCGCCGCCGCCGAGCCGGCCGGCGAAGCCCGCCACCTGTTCGCCGCCCTCGGCGCCGCCCCCCTGGTCGCGGCGGCCGACGCCGTGCTCGAGCGCGCCCGCCCCTAGCCGCCGACCTCGCCCGCGTCGACCCCGCAGGTGGTGGCCAGCCGTCTGGCGGCGGCCTCGACGTCGGCCAGGGCCTGCTGGGCGTCGGCGGGGCTGGCGTTGCGGGCGGCGTCGGCGAGCTGGCGGACCCGGTCCCGGAGGGCCTCGCCGGCCTGCTTGACGTCGGCGTCCTCGACCTCGCGCAGCCGCTGGTCGAGCTTGTCGGCGGCCTGCTCGGCCTCGGCCGGGGCCTGGCGGACGTCGCTCCAGTCGATCCCGGTCAGCTCCCCGACCAGGCCGGCGCAGTCGGCCGCCTTGTCGACCCCCTGGCCGATGTCCTGGGCCTGCTGGGCGGCCTCGCAGCCGGCCAGCAGGGGCACGGCCATGACCACGGCCACGGTGGCCGCCCGGAGGCCGCCCCTGACGCCGGTCACCAGCCCCTCGCCTTCCAGTCGTCGAGCTGGGGGACCTCCCGCTCGACCAGGGTGTCGTCACCGTGCCCGGGGGAGATGCGGGTCTCGCCGGGCAGCGACAGCAGATGCCGCTCGGCCGAGCGGATCGCCTCGGCGAAGGCGTCCGGCCCCTCGGTCTTGCCGACCCCGCCCGGGAACAGGGCGTCCCCGGTCAGGACCTGGCTGGACGGGAGCTTGAAGGAGATGCTGCCCTCGGTGTGCCCGGGCGTGTGGAGCACGGTGACGGCGTGGCGGCCCACGGTGAGGACGTCGCCGTGTTCCAGGACCCGGTCGGGGGTGACCCCGACCTGGTCGGCGATGGCGTCGGCGTCGGCGGGGTGGGCGCCGTTCCAGACGTCATGGGCCTTGAGCACCCCGGCCAGGGCCTGGAGGTGGTCGGGATGGCGGTGGGTGGTGACGATCCCGACCAGGCGGACACCCTGAAGGAGCTCATCCAGCAGCCGCTCGGCCTCGTTGGCCGCGTCGACCAGCAGGCCGTCGCCGGTCTCGGGGTCGCGGAGCAGGTAGGCGTTGTTCTCGTACGGGCCGACGTGGAGCTTGGTCACCTCAAGGGGGCCGCCCGGGTAGCGGTGCGGCGGGCCGCCCCGGTCGACGTGGGCGGGGTCGAACTGTGACATGGGGGGGCCTCCTGTGGAATGCCGGAGTGTCGGGAACCATTGTTGTCACAGGCGTCCATACAATGTGGGGGCCGAGTCGAGCTTCCCCCCGAACCGAGGAAGGGAACCTGAGCATCACCGACCGCCTCGTCATCCGGGGCGCACGCGAGCACAACCTCAAGAACGTCCACCTGGACCTGCCCCGCAACGCCCTGATCGTGTTCACGGGCCTGTCCGGGTCGGGCAAGTCCTCGCTCGCCTTCGACACCATCTACGCCGAGGGCCAGCGGCGCTATGTCGAGTCGCTGTCGGCCTACGCCCGCCAGTTCCTGGGGCTGATGGAGAAGCCCGACGTCGACTTCATCGAGGGCCTGTCCCCGGCCATCTCGATCGACCAGAAGTCCACCTCCAAGAACCCCCGCTCGACGGTCGGGACCATCACCGAGGTCTACGACTACCTGCGGCTGCTGTACGCCCGCATCGGCCAGCCCCACTGCCCGGTGTGCGGCCGGCCCATCTCCCGCCAGACCCCCGACCAGATCGTCGACCAGATCCTCGAGCTGCCCGCCGGCACCCGCTTCCAGCTGCTGGCCCCGGTGGTCCGGGGCCGCAAGGGCGAGTACGAGGCGCTGCTGCGCAGCTTCTCGGCCAAGGGGTTCGCCCGGGCCCGGGTCGACGGCGAGGTCCGCGACCTGTCCGAGCCGATCCGGCTGGCCAAGACCTACAAGCACGACATCGAGATCGTGGTCGACCGGCTGGTCGCCCGCGGGCCCGAGGCCGACGAGAAGGCCCGCCGCCGCCTGGCCGACTCGGTCGAGACGGCCGTCGGCCTGTCCGAGGGCCTGGTCCTCGTGGAGCTGGTCGACCAGGAGCGCGAGCTGCAGTTCTCCACCCACCTGGCGTGCCTGTACGACAACCTGTCGTTCGAGGAGCTGGCCCCCCGCAACTTCTCCTTCAACGCCCCCTACGGCGCCTGCCCGGACTGCACCGGCCTGGGGGTCAAGCAGGAGGTCGACCCCGAGCTGGTCGTCCCCAACCCGAGCCTGCCCGTGACCGGCGGGGCCATCCAGCCCTGGCAGGGCACCCGCGGGTCCAGCGAGTACTTCGACCGGCTGCTGACCGCGGTCGCCGAGGCGGCCGGGTTCGACCCCGACAGCCCCTGGGAGGCGCTGACCGACGAGCAGCGTCGGGTGGTCCTCTACGGCGCCGACGAGCAGGTGTACGTCCGCTACCGGAACCGCTACGGCCGCACCCGGGCCTACCACACCAGCTTCGAGGGGGTCGTCCCGTACCTGAACCGCCGCTACGCCGAGGCCGAGTCCGACAGCGTGCGCGAGCGGGTCGAGTCCTACATGCGCGAGGTGCCCTGCCCGACCTGCAAGGGCACCCGGCTGCGGCCCGAGAGCCTGGCCGTGACCATCGCCGGCCGCAACATCGCCGAGGTCTCGGCCCTGTCGGTGGGGGAGGCGGCCGCCTTCTTCACCGGCCTGGAGCTGTCGGACCGCGACGCCTACATCGCCGCCCGGGTCCTCAAGGAGATCAACGCCCGGCTCGGGTTCCTGCTCGACGTCGGCCTCGACTACCTGAGCATCGACCGGGCCTCGGCCACCCTGGCCGGCGGCGAGGCCCAGCGGATCCGCCTGGCCACCCAGATCGGCTCGGGGCTGACCGGGGTGCTGTACGTGCTCGACGAGCCCTCGATCGGGCTGCACCAGCGCGACAACCACCGGCTGATCGAGACCCTGGTGCGGCTGCGCGACCTCGGCAACACCCTGATCGTGGTCGAGCACGACGAGGCCACCATCCGCACCGCCGACTACCTGGTCGACATCGGCCCCGGGGCCGGCGAGCACGGCGGCCAGATCGTGGCCGAGGGCGCCCTGGCCGACCTGGAGCGGGTCGAGGCGTCGCTGACCGGCCAGTACATGGCCGGCAAGCGCGCGATCGCCGTGCCGGCCAGCCGCCGCAAGCCGGGGGAGCGCTGGCTGGAGCTGGCCGGGGTCCGCGAGCACAACCTCAAGGACCTGTCCGTCCGCTTCCCCCTGGGGGTGTTCACCTGCGTCACCGGGGTGTCCGGGTCGGGCAAGTCCACCCTGGTCAACGACGTGCTGCTGCGGGCCCTGATGGCGGCCGTGTACCGGTCGCGGACCTCGCCGGGCAGGTTCCGGACCCTCGAGGGGGCCGAGCACCTGGACAAGGTCATCGACGTCGACCAGTCGCCGATCGGCCGCACCCCCCGGTCCAACCCGGCCACCTACACCGGGGTGTTCGACCACATCCGGCGGCTGTTCGCGGCCACCAACGAGGCCAAGGTCCGCGGCTACCTGCCCGGGCGGTTCTCCTTCAACGTCCGCGGCGGGCGCTGCGAGGCCTGTGCCGGCGACGGGACCATCAAGATCGACATGCAGTTCCTGCCCGACATCTACGTCCCCTGCGAGGTCTGCAAGGGCAAGCGCTACAACCGCGAGACCCTTGAGGTCCACTACAAGGGCCACACCATCGCCGACGTGCTCGACATGTCGGTCGAGGAGGCCCTGGGACTGTTCGAGAACATCCCGCCGATCGCCCGCCACCTGGTCACCCTCAACGACGTCGGCCTCGGCTACATCAAGCTCGGCCAGCCGGCCCCGACCCTGTCCGGGGGCGAGGCCCAGCGGGTCAAGCTGGCCAGCGAGCTGGCCAAGCGGGCCACCGGCCGGACCCTGTACGTGCTCGACGAGCCGACCACCGGGCTGCACTTCGAGGACGTCAACAAGCTGCTGGGCGTGCTGCACCGGCTGGTCGACGCCGGCAACTCGGTGATCGTGATCGAGCACAACCTGGACGTGATCAAGACCGCCGACTGGGTGATCGACCTCGGCCCCGAGGGCGGCCACCGCGGCGGCGGGGTGGTCGCCCAGGGCCCGCCCGAGCGGGTGGCGAAGACCAAGGGCTCCTACACCGGCCAGTTCCTTGCCGAGGCGCTCGGGGTCGATCCGGCCGCGGGCGGGCGGGCGGCCAAGGCCAAGGACAAGGCCGGGACCGGAGCCAAGGCCAAGACCGGAGCCAAGGCCGGAGCCAGGGCCAGGGCCGTCAGAGCTTGACGCCGTAGGTCCGTTCCAGCTCCTCGATCCAGTCGTTCTGGATGGTGAGGCCGTAGCGGTGGGCGAGGGCGTCGTACTCGGCCGCCGGGACCTTGGCCACCAGCGCCGGGGCCAGCTCCTCGAAGTAGTCCTCCAGCCCGCCGGGGGAGAGCACCTCCAGCACCCGGGCCGGCTCGGGGCCGACGTTCCACATGGCGTGGGGGACCCCGCGGGGCTTGACCATCGACGCCCCGGTCCCGGCCTCCACGACCCGGTCCCCGACCCGGGCCCCCACGGTCCCGTCCAGGACCACCGTGTACTCGTCCTCGCGGCTGTGGTTGTGCGGCTTGACCAGGGTCCTGGGGGGGATGGTGACCTCGAGGGCGGCCAGCGCCCCACCGGAGTCGGCGCTGGTCACCTTGTAATCGAACCGGACCGCGAACAGCATGATCGTCTTGTTGTCGCCGGCCGGCACCACCTTGGCCGTCGGGCCTGTCGACATCGGAGCCTCCTTGCTCGGTCGGGAGGGGCCGCCCGCAGCATGCCACGCCCCACCGACCGGCTGCCGTACCCTGGGCCCATGGACCACGACCGGCGGCCCGAGAACCTGCTCGGGGTCGTGCTCGACGCCTACTGGACGTCGCTCGTCTCCGACCCGCTGCCCGCCCTGCTGCTCACCGGGCTGCTGTCCCTGGCCGGGGTGCTGGTCGTCCTGCTCGGCCACATCGCCATGGACGTCGCCGGCCGGCTGATCCAGCTCCTCTCCTGAGGCGTCAGAGCCGGGCGGCCCCCTCCAGGGCCAGGCCCAGCCCGACGAGCACGATCACCGAGGCGGTGACGGCCGGCAGCAGCCGCCCGAGGCGGGCCACCAGCGACCCCGAAGGGGCCCCCAGCCGCCGGTCCATCCGGGTCCGCAGCTGGGCCAGCAGCAGCCCGACCCCGGTGAGGGTGGCCGCCATCCCGATGCCGTAGGCCAGCACCAGCGCCACCCCGAACCAGGCCCGGCCCAGGGCGATCCCGGCCAGCAGCACCACCACCGCCGACGGGCTCGGCACCAGCCCCCCGGCCAGGCCGAGGGCGACCAGGCCGCGGCGGCCCAGGGGCCGGCCCTCGACGCCGTCGTCGTGGCGATGGTCGTGGCCGTGGTCGTGGGGATGGCTGTGGTGGCGGTGCCGGTGGCCGGGGCGGGCGCGGAGCAGGAGGCCGACGCCGATCCCGGTCAGGAGCAGGCCGCTGCCCAGGCCCAGCAGGGGGTAGACCCGCTCGGAGGCGACCGCCCTGGTGGTGCTGAGGACCAGGCCGAGGAGCAGGACCCCGGCGGTGTGGGTGAGGGTGACGGTGGCCCCGATGGTGGCCGCCTGCCGCAGCGAGCCGCGCAGCCCGACCAGGTAGGCGGCCATCACCGTCTTCCCGTGCCCGGGGGCCAGGGCGTGCGCCGCCCCCAGCCCCACCGCCACCAGCAGGGCCAGCACCGCGAACCCGGCCGACCCGGACCGCTCGCCGACCAGGGCGGCGAACGCCGCCGTCGCCCGGTCGACCCCGCCCCTGGCCGCGCCGTCCGTGGCGCCGTCCCCGGTCGGGGCCGGGGGGCCACCGGGGTGGTAGCGGAGGGTGGCCGTGCGCTGGGTGAGCGGGGAGCTGAGCTGGTCCTGCGGGTAGGCGGTGAGGCGGGCGCTGGGGCTGGTCGCGGGGACGTCGGTGATGTCGAGGGTGACCCGGTCGCCGACGGCGGTGATCTCCCGCCAGCCGACCCGGCCCTGGTAGTTGGCGTCGGCGTAGGCCAGGGCCCGGCCGGCGGCGGGCAGGGGGGCCGACAGGGCGCACGCCAGGCGGAGGGTGGGCAGGCCGCCGACGCCCTTGGGGAAGCTCAGGGCCGACCCGGTGACCCCGAGCGGCGCCCCCCGGCCGCCGACCGTGGCCTTGAGGCCGGCGGCCAGGCGGGGGCACTCCCGGTCCCGCCAGCGGCCGGCCTCGGCCCCGGTGACCCGGTCGTCGTGGTCGGTGTCGATGGCCTGGCGGGCCTGGAAGGTGGGGATCTCGGCCATGTCGACCACGTAGTCGACGACCAGCCGCTCGGGGCCGACCCGGAGCCCGCTGGAGGTGTTGACCGTGAAGTTCCCGAGCGGGTGGGCCGCCGCCCCGGCCGCCCCGGCCACCAGCAGGATGATGGTCAGGGCTGGAACAGCGATCAAGGATCCGGGCTTGAGGTGCGTGCCTGCTCGCCGGGGGCGGCGCGCAAGCTGCGACGCTGCACGTCCGCCCCGGCGCAGCATGCGGCGCCGGATCCTCGATCGCTGTTCCAGGACGGCGCCGCGGCGCGCGGACCGGCTCATCGGCCGCTCGTCCGGCTTGGGGCGGGGACGTGGAGCCGCCCGGCCAGGGCCAGCGCGGCGGGCTGGTCGCGCACGGTCAGATAGGGGTTGATGGCGAACGCCCCGGCCAGGTGGCGGCGGGCGGCGGCGGTGCGGCCGAGGTCGGCCTCGACGGCGGCCAGGTGGTACCAGAGCAGCGCGTCGCGGGTGCCGAGGCGGACCGCCGCCCGGGCGTGGCGGAGGGCCTGGGCGGGTCGGCCGGCCTGGCGCAGGGCCCAGCCCAGAGTGTCGGAGGCGTAGATGGTGGGCCGCTCGGCCAGGGCCCGGCGGGCCATCGTGACCGCCCGGTCGGGGTCGGCGCCGCGGTCCCGGGCGTGGTCGGCCTCGAACCGGGCCAGCTCCAGGTCGACGGCCACGCCGTTGGCCTTGTTCAACCGCTCGATCACCCGGACCAGCCGGTACTGGCCGGCGGCCCCGGCGCGGTCGCCGGCGGCGGCGCGGACGTCGCCGAGCAGGGCCACCGTGGCCGGCAGGGGCAGGTTGGCCGCCGCCGGCTCCAGCCGCCTGGCCGCCCCGGCGAGGTCCCCGCGGGCGGCCGCGACCCTGGCCAGGCCGACCTCGGCCAGTCCGTAGCCGGGCTGGCCGTCGAGGGCCCGCCGGTAGGCGGCCTCGGCCGGCCCCAGGCGACCCGCCCCCAGGTGCAGGTTGCCGATCAGCGTCTGGACATAGGCCTGGTCGGT
>DASZON010000047.1:0-6232 GCA_035550755.1 Actinomycetota bacterium
GGACACCGCCCGCCAGGACGAGGACGGCTACGTCTGGTACTCGGGCCGGGCCGACGACGTGATCATCTCGGCCGGCTACCGGATCGGGCCGTTCGAGGTCGAGAGCACCCTGCTGGAGCACCCGGCGGTGGCCGAGTCGGCCGTGGTGGCCAGCCCCGACCCCCAGCGCGGCCACGTCGTCAAGGCGTTCGTCCGCCTGGTGCCGGGCACCGAGCCGGGCGACGAGCTGGTCGGCGACCTGCAGCGGCACGTCCGCGAGCGCCTCTCGGCCTACGCCTACCCGCGCAAGATCGAGTTCGTCGACGACCTGCCCAAGACCCTCACCGGCAAGATCCGCCGCTCCGAGCTGCGCAAGGCCGACGCCGACGGCTGAGTTGAGGCGGCTGTCGGGGCCGGGGTAGCGTCTGGCCCCATGTACGACACCAGCTGGCCACGGCCGGGGCCGGCGATGGCGGCCGTCGCCGCCGTGCTCGGCCTGGTGGCCGGGATCGTCCTCGGCCTCTCCTCCCCTGGCTCGCCGCCGCGGGCCTCGGCGGCCGCGCCCACCGAGACGACCGCCGCCGCGACCACCACGACCCTGCCCGACGCCTTCGACACGGTGGTGCTGGGCAGCTACAACGAGCGGTCGTTCGCCGACGCCCGGCTGCGGCAGGTCCGCCGGCAGGGGGCAAGGGGCGCGGCCCTGCTGGACCAGGAGGAGTACAACCTGGGCACCAGGTGGGCCGTGTACAGCGGCATCTACAAGAGCAGGGAGCAGGCCGAGGCGCACCGCCAGGAGCTCACCGCGCTGGGGATCACCCCGAGCTTCTGGAAGCATGTGACCCGGAAGGACTGACGGGGTAGGCAAGACCTGGCCGGGAGGTGTGCCCCATGCCCATGTCCGCCCAAGAGGTCCGCGAGGCCCTGCACGAGCTCGGCGACCTGCGCTACGCCGCCGGGGACCTCGACGAAGCCCTGCGCCGGATCGTCCAGTGCACCCACGACCTGTTCGCGGTCGACGGGGCCAGCCTGATGCTGATCGACCCCGACCAGCTCCTGCGCAGCGTGGCCGACTCCGACGAACGCGTGGCCCACCTGGAGGAGCTCCAGATCAAGCACGGCGAGGGCCCCTGCATCGACGCGTTCGACGACAAGGAGCTGGTCCACGCGGCCGACCTGGCCGCCGAGCGGCGCTGGCCGGCCTTCTCGCCATCCGCGGTCGAGCGAGGCCTGCACGCCGTGCTGGCCAGCCCCATCCCCTACAACCAGATGGCCATCGGGGTGGTGTCGGTGTTCTCGGCCAAGGCCCACCCCTGGTCACCCGAGGGTGAGCTGGCCCTGATCGCCTTCACCGACCTGGCCGCCCTCACCATCGCCAACACCATGCAGAGCGAGCAGCGGGGCGAGCTGGCCACCCAGCTCCAGCGGGCCCTCGACGCCAGGGTGCTGATCGAGCAGGCCAAGGGCGCCCTGGTGGCCCGCGACGGGCTCACGCCCGGCGAGGCGTTCGAGCAGATGCGGCGCCGGGCCCGGGCCGAACGCCGCCGGGTCGTCGAGATCGCCCGCGAGATCATGATCACCGCCGGCCACAAGTGACCACCGGTCCCCTGGAGCGGCTGCGCCGGGCCGTCAGGCCAGCAGGCTCTCGTAGAGACGGACGGTCTCGGCGGCGATGGCCGTCCAGCTGAACTGCTCGACGGCGCGGTGGCGACCGGCCGTGCCCATGCGCTCGGCCAGGGGCGGGTCGGCGAGCAGGCTGTTGAGGCGCTCGGCGATGTCGGCGGCGAAGCGCTCGGGGTCGCGGGCACCGCCGGCGCCGTCGCTCTCGAACGGGACCAGCAGGCCCGTCTCGCCGTTGACGACCACCTCGGGGATGCCGCCGGTGGCGGTCGCGACCACGGCCGTCTCGCAGGCCATGGCCTCCAGGTTGACGATTCCCAGGGGCTCGTAGACCGACGGGCAGACGAACACCGTCGCCGAGGTGAGAAGCTGGATGACCTCGCGCTTCTCCAGCATCTTCTCGATCCAGACGATGCCGCCGCGCTCCTGGCGGACCCGCTCGACCTTGGCCGAGACCTCGCGGCCCAGCTCGGGGGTGTCGGGGGCGCCGGCGCAGAGGACCAGCTGGGCCGCCGGGTCGAGGGCGAGGGCGGCGTCCAGCAGGTGGGGCACGCCCTTCTGGCGGGTGATGCGGCCGACGAAGATCACCGAGGGCCGGTCGGGGTCGACCCCGTAGGCCTCGAGCACGTCGGTGCCGTGGTCGGGCCGGTACTGCTCGGTGTCGATGCCGTTGTGGATCACCTGGAGCCGGTCGGGGTCCACGGCCGGGTAGACCGAGAGGATGTCGGTGGCCATGCCGTTGGAGACGGCGATCACCCGGTCGGCGGCCTCCAGCGCCGTCTGCTCGCACCAGCGGGAGACGTGGTAGCCGCCGCCCAGCTGCTCGACCTTCCAGGGCCGCAGCGGCTCCAGGCTGTGCACGCTGACCACGTGGGGGATGCCGTAGAGGAGCTTGGCCAGGTGCCCGGCCAGGTTGGCGTACCAGGTGTGGCTGTGGGCCAGGTCGGCCCCCTCGACCCCGGCGGCGATCGACAGGTCGGTGGCGACCGTGCGCAGGGCCCCGAGGTGGCGGCCGCCGCCCGACAGGGCGTCCCAGGTCGGGTGGGCGAACACCTCGGGCGAGCCGGGTGGGCCGGGCGGACGCGGGGCCCCGAAGCAGTGCACCTGGACCTCGACCAGTTTGGCCAGCTCCCTCGCCAGGTATTCGACATGAACTCCGGCACCGCCGTACACATCTGGGGGATACTCGCGACTGAGCAAGGCCACGCGCACGGGACGCTCCTTCCCATCGGGCGGAAGCCAGATGCTAGCGCGCGTTGACACCCCGTGAGGGCGTGGCCCAGACTTGCCTCGCTTGTGAATATTGTCCAGATCCTCTCCGGCCGGTAGGTGGCAGGCGATGGGCACAGTCAGTCGGACCGCCCCGCTGCGCAGAACGGGCTCGCTGCTCGGGCTGCTGGCGCTGGAGATCGCGGCCGTGCTGGGACTCCACTGGCTGGGACGGTTCGCCGGGCTGCAGGTCCGCTGGGACAAGCCGGTCCCCTGGCTGCTGGACAGCCCGATCCAGGACGTGCTCGGGTCCCTGCTGCGCATGGTCGCCCTGGTCATGGCGTACTGGCTGCTGGCCTCGACCCTCCTGTACCTGCTGGCCAGCCTGACCAGGCTCCCGGGGGCGGTACGGGCGGTCGGCTGGGCGACCCTGCCGCTGGTGCGGCGGGTCGCCGACCACGCCGTGGCCGTCACCCTGGCCACCTCGATGGTCGGCGGCACCACGCTCGGGGTGGCCGGCCCGGCCCTTGCCGCCGACAGCCGCAGCCTCGGCCCGCCCGCCCCCAAGCCGGTGGCGGCCGCCGGGACGACGGGCTCGGCCGCCCAGGACGAGCCCAGCACCACCGAGCCGGAGCCGACCGCGACCTCCGAGCCGACCCCGACCTCGGAGCCGGCCTACACGCCCGACCCCGCCGGCCAGGCCCCGACCACCACCGCCCCGGAGGCGACGCCCCCACCCACCACCGAGCCGGCGACCAGCGAGCCGGCGACCAGCGAGCCGACGACGACGAGGCCGCCGGCGACCACCGAACCGGAGCCGACCCGGACCTCGGAGCCGGTCTACACCCCGGACCCGGCGGACCAGGTGCCCCGGCGCCCCCAGGAGGGGGCGGCGACCACCACGACCGCCGGGACCACCACGACCACCGAGCGGGCGACCACCACCAGCGAACCGGCCTCCGCCCGGCAGGAGCCCACCACCACGACCCAGGCGCCCACCACCACGCCGACCACCGCCGCGCCGACCACCGCCGCGCCGACCACCGCGCCCCCGACGACCGCCGCGCCCGCCACCAGGGAGGGGGTCGCGGCGCCGACCTCGGCCCCGACCACGAGCCAGCCCCGCCAGCCCGCCGCGGCCGCCGGGACCCCGGCCACGACCCACGCGTACGTCCCCAACCCGGCCACCAACTCCCCCGAGTCGGGCATCGCCGGGTCGACCACCACGACCACCAACCCTGGCGGAGGCTCCAACCCTGGCGGTGGCGGCAACCAGGGCGGTGGCGGCAACCAGGGCGGCGGCAACCAGGGCGGCGGTCCGGAGGCGGAGCAGGCCCACCGGGTGGTCAGCGGCGACAACCTCTGGAAGATCGCCCGCGAGCACCTGTCCCGGGAGCGCAGCGGCGGGTCGGGCGCGCCGACCGACGACGAGGTCGCGGCCTACTGGGTCAAGGTGGTGGACGCCAACCGGCACCGGCTGCGCTCGGGCGACCCCGACCTGATCTACCCGGGCGAGCGGGTCACTCTCCCGCCGGTCGACTGACGCCTCAGGTCGTCGTCCGGACCGTCCACAGCCGCCAGCGCCCGTCCGCGGCCTTGTCCTGCTGGAGCCAGACGTCCCAGTTGAAGGTCTGCGGCTGCTCGCCCGGGCGGGTCATCATCACCTTGCCGCGCAGCACCCGCTGGTCCGGCCGGGGGGTGATGACCTTCACGTCGCTGATGGTCATCTTGTAGGGCGGCGGCCCGACCCGCTTGCGGGTCTTGGCCTCCTTGGCGAGCTGCTTGTACTGGGGCCCGTTGGCCCAGAAGGTGTCCTTGACGTCGGCCAGGTTGTTGGTGACCGCGAACTCGCCCCAGTCGGCGAGGGCCTTCTCGCCGTCGGCGATGGCCCGCTGGTCGACGCTGGTCGTGGTCGTGGCCGCGCGGTTGGTCCCAGGGAGCCCGTCCACGGTCAGCCATGCGAGGATGATGGCGATGACCACCAGCACGCCGATGAGCAGCCAGGAACGGCGGGCGGCGTTGCGCCGTGAGGCGCGCAGCCACTCGCGCTCGCTGTCGTCCAGGTGGTCGAACTGGTGAGACACCTTGCGGCACCTCCAAGTGAGGCTTCAGTCTGACAATCTCGTCCTTCGGTTGACAACCCTGGCCAGGAGGCAGCCATGGCAGGCGAGGTCGTGCTCAGTCCCCATCCCGACGTTGCCGTCCCCGACCTGCCCCTGCACGAGTTCGTGCTGGCCGACGCCATGCGCCGGGGCGACCAGGTGGCGCTGGTCGACGGGCCGAGCGGACGGTCGCTGACCTACAGCCAGCTCGCCGGCGGGGTGCGCCGGGTGGCGGCCGGGCTGGCCGCCCGCGGGTTCGGCAAGGGCGACGTGTTCGCCATCTACAGCCCCAACGTCCCCGAGTACGCCCTGGCCTTCTACGGCGTCTCCGCCGCCGGGGGCATCAACACCACCATGAACCCCCTCTACACCGTGGACGAGCTGACCCGCCAGCTCGACGACGCCGGGGCCCGGTTCCTGCTGACCGTGCCCCCGTTCCTGGACAAGGCACTGGCTGCGGCCGGCCGCAGCGGCGTCGAGGAGATCTTCGTGCTCGGCCAGGGCGAGGGCGCGACCCCGTTCACCGACCTGCTCACGGCGGGCGACACCCCGCCCGAGGTCGCCATCGACCCGGCCGACGACCTGGTCGTGCTCCCCTACTCGAGCGGCACCACCGGGCTCAACAAGGGGGTCATGCTCAGCCACCGGAACCTGGTGGCCAACGTCTGCCAGGGGGAGCCGGTGCTGCTCGCCGGTGAGGGCGAGCGGCTGATCGCCGTGCTGCCCTTCTTCCACATCTACGGGCTGGTGGTGCTGATGTGCGCGGCCATCGCCCGCGGCTCGACCCTGGTCACCATGCCCCGCTTCGACCTCGAGCAGTTCCTCGGCCTGCTCCAGGACCAGCGCATCACCCGGGCGTACGTGGCCCCGCCGATCGTCCTCGCCATGGCCAAGCACCCGCTGGTCGCCGACTACGACCTGTCGTCGCTCAAGTCCATCTTCTCCGGCGCCGCCCCGCTCGACGCCAGCCTCGAGAAGGCCTGCGCCGAGCGGCTGGGCTGCGACGTCATCCAGGGCTGGGGCCTGACCGAGACCAGCCCGGTGGCCACCACCAACTTCAACGCCCCCCAGGGCCCCAAGCCGGGCTCGGTCGGGGTGCCGCTGCCCAACACCGAGATGCGGGTGGTCGACCCGGCCACCGGGGCCGACGTCTCCAGGGGCGAGACCGGCGAGCTGCTGGTCCGCGGGCCCCAGGTGATGAAGGGCTACCGGAACGCCACCGAGGCGACCGCCGACATGCTCGACCCGGACGGCTGGCTGCACACCGGCGACCTCGGCAGGATCGACGAGGACGGCTACGTCTTCATCGTCGACCGGGTGAA
>DASZON010000048.1:0-8618 GCA_035550755.1 Actinomycetota bacterium
TCCTCGACCGCGACCCGGTCCCCGACCCGGACCACTCCGGCGCCGACCACGGTGGCGTTGACCCCGAACAGGGCCCGGCGGTGGCGGTGCAGCCAGCGCAGCAGCTCCGGCCAGCGGGACAGGTCGTCGGGGTGCCGGGTCGGGATCACGCAGCGGGCGCAGGGGTTGCCGAGGTCGAGGGTGACCTCGCCGACCTGGAGGCGGCCGCCCGCCCAGCGCTCCTCGGCGAAGGCGGGCGCGTCCAGGTCCAGGTGCAGGTTGGTCCGGAAGCGCCGCAGCTCGACCGGCCGGCCGAGGGCGTCGGCCAGGGCCCGCCGGGACGCCTCGGTGGTGACCAGCACCGAGGCCCTGAGGTCCTGCTGGCCGCCCAGGTCGCGGTGGCGGCGGACGGCCAGGCCGAGGTCGGCGGCCAGGGCCGCCTCCAGGCCGGGGTCGTCCCAGCCCCAGGCGGTGCCGTCCGGGGCCAGCAGGGTGGGCGGCGGCGGGTCGGCCGGGTCGAGCCGGTCCCCGGGCGCGTCCGGGTAGGCGGCCGACCAGGCCAGCAGCCGCGGCGCCTGGCGGACGGTGAGCCAGCGGCCCTCCCGGCCCTCGCGCAGGTCCAGCAGGGCGTGGGCGCGGTCGCCCCCGACCCCGCGCCAGTCGAGCCGGACCGCGTCGAGCCGCTCGCCGCCCAGCGACTTCACCGGCCAGCGGGCCAGCCCGGCCAGCACCCCCGCGGCCACCTAGCTGCCGTCCGAGAGCCGGTGGTCGTACAGGGGCTCCAGGCGCGGGGGGCCGTCCCCGCCCGGCGGGGTGACGGCCTGCTCGACCTTGAGGGTGGCCGCGCGGCCGTCCAGCAGCAGCTCGCCGACGTGGTTCTCGAACCGGGGCCCCTCGACCACCCGCCAGTCGATCGTCTCCGGCTCCACCCCGGCCAGCCGGGCCAGGGCGCGGGTGACGGTGTGGGCCGGGCGCCGGAAGGCCCGCGTGTGGGCCAGGCGCTGGTCGCGGGGCAGCGGGTTGCGCAGCGGCGAGCAGACCGCCTGCCAGGCCGGGCTGTGGCCGTGGCCGGCGTGCCCGCCCCGGAAGGCGAGCTCGGCCAGGTAGGTGTGGTGGACGTCGCCGGACAGGACCACCACCGACCCGGGCGGGCGGCCGCGGTGGCCGGCCGCGACCGCCTCGACGAGGTCGGCCAGCCGGTCGAAGGAGTCGTTGAAGGCGGCCCAGTGCTCCAGGTCGATGGCCTGGCGGACC
This sequence comes from Actinomycetota bacterium, assembly GCA_035550755.1. GTDB lineage: Bacteria > Actinomycetota > CALGFH01 > CALGFH01 > CALGFH01 > CALGFH01. Next base: position 1,234 of record DASZON010000048.1, read on the forward strand.
GCCTCCCCGGCCCTGGCGGCCAGCCGGCCCCAGGCCCCGGCGGTGACCGCCTCGTTCCACGCCTCCAGGTCGTGGATCGCCGGGGCCAGGGCGAACGGCAGCGAGGTGGCCAGCAGCAGGTGGTCGAAGTCGCCGCTGGCCTGCTCCTCGATCCAGGCCCACTCGTGGTCGTCGACCATCTCCCGCCGGGGCCCGTCCAGCACCCGCCCGCAGCGCGAGTCGATCACCACCAGCCGGGTGCCGCCGAAGTCGCGCGTGTAGCTCCAGCGGGTCCCCTCGACCTCCCGGTCGGCCCGGAGGGCGAACTCGCGCAGCACCCGGGTGGCGTCGCCGGCGTCGCGCACCTTGGGCCAGACCGGGTCGTCGTCCAGGTCGCCCGGGGACAGGTTGCCGAGGTGCTGGTACAGCCAGTAGGAGGCCAGGCCGCTGGTGATCCGCTCCTCCCACCAGGGCAGGGAGCGCATGTGCGCGACCCAGGCGGCCGAGGTGTTCCAGTCGTCGCTGATGTCGTGGTCGTCGAAGATCATCGCCGACGGCACGGTGGACAGCAGCCACCGCAGCACCGGGTCGCCCCAGGCCTCCCAGTACAGCCGCGTGTACTCCTCGAAGTCGGCCACCTCCAGGCCCGGCGGCTGGCCGGGGTCGCGGCGGGAGCGGATGAAGGCCTGGACCCGCTCGGAGGTGTCGTCGGCGTAGATCTGGTCGCCGAGCAGCAGCAGGAGGTCGGGCCAGCCGCCGGGATCGGTGTCGCGCATCCGCAGGGCCAGGGCGTAGAGGGCGTCGGCGCCCTTGCCCCGCCTGCGGTCCACGCTCGGGGGCAGGGTCCAGGGCGGCTCGTGGGGGGCGGCCACCCGGCACGACCCGAAGGCGATCCGCAGCGGGTGGTCGCCCCTGGGGGTCCGGATGGTGCTGGGCGGGAACCCCGGGCCGTCCGGGCCGGCCTGGGGCCAGACCGGCTGGCCGTCGAGCGTGACCCGGTACTCGTAGGCGTGCCGCGGCGCCAGGCCCTCGACCAGGACCAGGGCGTAGTGGTGGCCCTGGACGGCGAAGGTCGGGGCCCGCCCCGGCGCCGGCCGGTCGGAGGCGGCCCCGCCGCCGGCCGGCGCGACCAGCACCTCGACCTCGGCGGCGGCGTCGGTCTCGACCCACACGGTGGCCTGGGTCTCCCCGACATAGCGCAGCAGCGGACCAAGGACGAGCTTCGGCATGCCGCGATGCTACGCCCGCGCCGGATCGGACAGGAGCGCGTCCGGGTGGGCCAGCATGCCCGCCGTGACCAGCCCGGCGGCGCCGCGGGCGGCCGCGTCCGGGCCCAGGGTCGAGATGGCGATCCGGGGTGGTGCCGCCCTGGTCATGGGGATGCCCTCGAGCAGCGCCCGCCGGAACGACGCCGACAGCCAGGGGGCGAGCACGGCGTAGATCCCGCCGAGGACCACCGTGTCCGGGTCGACCAGCTTGACCAGCGACGCCGCGGCCGTGCCGAGGCTGCCGCCGGCCGCCTCCAGGGCGGCCAGGGCCCGCGCGTCCCTGGCCTCGAGGCGGCCGACCAGGGCGCCGACCGGGCCGTCGGCCCGGCCGGTGCCGGTCGCGGCGGCGGCGGCGGGGTCGAGCCCGGCCGCCCTGAGGATCGCCTCCTGGCCACAGAACAGCTCCAGGCAGCCGCGGCCGCCGCACATGCAGGGGTCTCCGTCCGGGTCAAGGGTGGTGTGGCCGAGCTCGCCGGCGTGGCCGTGGGCGCCCCGGAACAGCTGGCCGCCGACCACGATCCCGGCCCCGATCCCGACCTTGCCCGAGATGTGCACGTAGTCGCGCAGCGCGGCCCCGCCCCCGAACCAGAGCTCGCCCAGGGCGGCCACGTTGGCGTCGTTCTCGACCAGGACCGGGGTGTGGGCGGCCGGCACCCGGTCCCCCAGCAGCCGGCGCAGCGCGACCCCGTGCCACTCCAGGTTGGGGGCATGGCTGACCGTGCCCGTCCCCTGGTCGACCAGGCCGGGCACGGCCACGCAGGTGGCGCCGATGGTCAGCCCCTGGGTGGCCGCGGCGGCCACCGCGGCCGCGGCCAGCCGGCCCAGCAGCTCGGCCACGGCCGCCGGGTCGCGGCCCCGGTTGTCGCCCCCCTCGACGAACTGGACCCGGCTGCGCCGGGCCAGGTCGACCACGCAGGCGGCCAGGTAGTCGACGTTGACCTCCAGCCCCAGGCCGGCCAGGCCGTCGCGGGCCAGGACCAGCTCGGTGCCGGGCCGGCCGAGGTCACCCCCCCGCCGCGTCCCCTGCTCGACCACCAGGTGGGCGCCGAGCAGCTCGCCCACGATGGCCGAGACCGAGGACTTGGTCAGGCCGGTGCGGGCGGCGAGCTGGGCGCGGGTGATCGGCTCGTGGCGGGCCACCGCGTCGAGGACCAGGGCCCGGTTGCGGTCGCGCATCTCGCGCGGGCGCAGCGGCAGGTCACCGGAAGGACCCACCATGGCCACGCTCCCCGAATACGTTCGCTGGCCGAACGAATGAATACCATCCTCGCTCCCGCGTCAAGGAACGCTGGGCTTTGTGATCGTTCGGTACGCGTACGAACCGGAATCCCTGCGCTTGACGGGCTTCGGGCTGGCTGGGACGATCTCGCCTGCTGTGTGCGTCACGCGCGGGAGCCTGCCCATGGATGAGCTTCGCCCGACCCGGGCCGACCGTTGACCCTGGTCGCCGGGGTGGACTCCTCCACCCAGGCCTGCAAGGTCGTGGTCCGCGACGCCGGGAGCGGCGAGCTGGTGCGCGAGGGCCGGGCGCCCCACCCGGACGGGACCGAGGTCGACCCGGCCGCCTGGGACCAGGCACTCCAGGCCGCGGTCGAGGCCGCCGGCGGGCTCGACGACGTGGCCGCGGTCGGGGTCGGCGCCCAGCAGCACGGCATGGTCTGCCTGGACGAGGCCGGCCGGGTGGTCCGCCCGGCCCTGCTCTGGAACGACACCCGCTCGGCCGGGGCCGCCACCGACCTGACCGCCGAGGCCGGCGGGGCGCAGGCCTGGGCCGCGGCCGTCGGCCTGGTCCCGGTGGCCAGCTTCACCGTGACCAAGCTGCGCTGGCTGGCCGACCAGGAGCCCGAGGCCGCGGGCCGGGTGGCCGCCGTCTGCCTGCCCCACGACTGGCTGACCTGGCGGCTCGCCGGCGCCCCCGGCCTCGACGCCCTGGCCACCGACCGGGGCGACGCCAGCGGCACCGGCTACTGGTCCCCGGCCACCGGGTCCTACCGCCCCGACCTGCTGCGCCTCGCCCTCGGCCACGACGCCCACCTGCCGGCCGTGCTCGACCCGGCGGGCAGCCCGGGGACCACCCCGGCGGGGGCGGTGCTGGCCGCCGGCACCGGCGACAACATGGCCGCCGCCCTCGGCCTCGGCGCCCGCCCTGGGGACGTGGTCGTCTCGGTCGGCACCTCGGGCACGGTGTTCGCGGTCGCCGAGCGGCCCTCGGCCGACCCCAGCGGGATCGTGGCCGGGTTCGCCGACGCCACCGGCCGGTTCCTGCCACTGGTCTGCACCCTCAACGCCGCCCGGGTGCTGGACGCGGCCGCGGCCATGCTCGGGGTCGGCCTGGACCGGCTGTCCGAGCTGGCGCTCGAGGCCCCGCCGGGCGCCGGCGGCCTCACCCTGGTCCCCTACCTGGAGGGCGAGCGCACCCCCAACCGCCCGCAGGCCACCGGGGCCCTGCACGGGCTCCGGCTGGCCAACACCACCCCGGCCTGCCTGGCCCGGGCGGCCGTCGAGGGGCTGCTGTGCGGCCTTGCCGACGGGCTGGACGCCCTGGTCGCCGAGGGGGTCGCCGTCGAGCGGGTGCTGCTGATCGGCGGCGGGGCCCGCTCCGAGGCCCTGCGGCGGATCGCCCCGGCCGTGCTCGGCCTGCCCGTGGTCGTGCCCCCGCCGGGCGAGTACGTGGCCGACGGGGCCGCCCGCCAGGCCGCCTGGGCCCTCGCCGGCGGCCCCGAGCCGCCGCCGTGGGAGCCGGCCGGGGTCGAGCGCTTCGAAGCCGAGCCGGCCCCGCAGGTCCGCGAGCAGTACGCGGCCTCCCGCGAGCTCGTCCGGGACGCAGAGGGAGACAACGGCGCAAGCAGCCCGGATACTATTGGCGCCCGGTTGCGGGCGCCTCCTGGCCCATCGACGGTGGGATCCTCGACGGAAAGGACGGGTCATGCGTAGAAGGTTCGTCAGCCTGATCGCCGCGGCGGCGGCGCTCGCGCTCATCCTCGCCGCCTGTGGCGGCAGCGACGACAACGGCGGCGGTGGTGGCACCAGCGGCGGCAAGACGCCCAAGATCGGCGTCATCCTGCCCGACACCAAGTCCTCGGCCCGGTGGGAGACGGCCGACAAGCCGCTCCTGACCGAGGCCTTCAAGGCCGCCGGAGTCCAGTACGACATCCAGAACGCCCAGGGCGACAAGACCCAGTTCCAGACGATCGCCGACCAGATGATCACCAACGGCGCCAACGTGCTGATGATCGTCAACCTGGACTCGGGCACCGGCAAGGCCGTGCTCGACAAGGCCAAGGCCCAGGGCGTGGCCACCATCGACTACGACCGACTGACCCTCAACGGCGGCGCCCAGTACTACGTGTCGTTCAACAACGTGGCCGTCGGCACCCTGCAGGGCGAGGGCCTGGCCAAGTGCCTCGAGGCCAAGGGCAAGAAGAGCGGCAACATCGTCTACCTGAACGGCTCGCCGACCGACAACAACGCCACCCTCTTCAAGGAGGGCTACGACGGCGTCCTGTCCAAGATGACCCAGTACAAGAAGGTCGCCGACCAGTCGGTGCCCGACTGGGACAACCAGCAGGCAGGCACCATCTTCGAGCAGATGTACACCAAGGAGAAGGGCAAGATCGACGGCGTGCTGGCCGCCAACGACGGCCTCGGCAACGCCGCCATCGCCATCCTGAAGAAGAACAACGCCAACGGTGAGGTCCCGGTGACCGGCCAGGACGCCACCGTCCAGGGCCTCCAGAACATCCTCAACGGCGACCAGTGCATGACCGTCTACAAGGCGATCAAGAAGGAGGCCGACGCGGCCTCCAAGCTGGCCATCGGGCTGGCCAAGGGCGAGCAGCAGACCGCCCCCGACACCATCAAGGACCCCGAGAGCGGCAGGGACGTGCCCTCGGTCCTGCTGCAGCCGGTGGCCATCACCATCGACAACATCAACGACGTCGTCGCCGACGGCTTCGTGACCAAGGAGCAGCTCTGCTCCGGGTCGTTCGCGTCCAAGTGCGCGGACGCCGGCATCTCGTAGCACCGCTCCAGGTCCCGGGTGCCCGGCTCCGGCCGGGCACCCGGGACGATCCCCGACCAGCGAGGAGTCGCGCGTGACCGCGAACGCGACCGAGAACGGAGCCCCGATCCTCCAGCTTCGGGGCATCAACAAGAGCTTCGGGGCGGTGCACGTCCTGAAGCAGGTGAACTTCGCCGCCTACCCCGGCCAGGTCACCGCGCTGGTCGGTGACAACGGGGCCGGCAAGTCGACCCTGATCAAGTGCGTGGGCGGGATCTACCCGATCGACTCCGGCGAGTTCCTGTTCGAGGGCAAGCAGGTCACCGTCCACAGCCCCCGGGACGCCTCGGCCCTCGGGATCGAGATCGTCTACCAGGACCTCGCCCTCTGCGACAACCTCGACGTCGTCCAGAACATGTTCCTCGGCCGCGAGAAGACCACCAGCATCGTGCTCGACGAGGCCTCGATGGAGGAGCAGGCGACCAAGACGCTCAAGTCGCTGTCGGTGCGGACCCTGCGCTCGACCCGCCAGCTGGTGGCCAGCCTCTCCGGCGGCCAGCGCCAGACGGTCGCCATCGCCAAGGCGGTGCTCTGGAACAGCAAGGTCGTGATCCTCGACGAGCCGACGGCCGCCCTCGGCGTCGCCCAGACCGAGCAGGTGCTCGCCCTGGTCCGCCGCCTCGCCGACCAGGGCCTGGCCGTGATCCTCATCTCCCACAACCTGGTCGACGTCTTCCAGGTCTCCGACCGCATCGCCGCCCTCTACCTCGGCCAGCTCGCCGCCGAGGTCAGCGCCAAGGACGTCCGCCAGCCGCAGGTGGTGGAGCTGATCACCACCGGCCGGACCGAGGGCGTCGAGTCCGAGCTGCCCACCAGCGTCGACGAAGGAGTGACGGCATGAGCGCCCCGACCGTCGACGTCCCCGAGAGCCCGGCCGAGCTGACCCGCACGCCGTCGCTGGGCGAGTACTTCCGCGGCTATGTCGACCGGGTCCGCGGGGGCGACATCGGCTCCCTACCGGCCGTCTTCGGGCTGATCGTGCTGGTGATCGTCTTCTCCATCCTGCGGCCGGTGTTCTTCTCGGCCGGCAACTTCGCCAACCTGCTCACCCAGGGCGCCCCCATCACCGTGATCGCCATGGGGCTGGTGTTCGTCCTGCTGCTGGGCGAGATCGACCTGTCGGCCGGGTTCACCAGCGGGGTCTGCGCGGCCGTGCTGGCCACCCTGCTCACCGACTGGGGCTGGTCGTGGCCGCTGGCGGTCGTCGCCGCCCTGCTGACCGGCCTGCTCATCGGGACCACCATGGGCTCGCTGGTGGCCCGGGTCGGGATCCCGTCGTTCGTGGTCACCCTGGCCGCGTTCCTGGCCTTCCAGGGGACGGTCCTGCTGATCATCGGCGAGGGCGGCAACGTCGCCATCCGCGACTCCACGATCCTGGCCATCGAGAACAAGAACATCCCGCCGGTCTGGGGCTGGGTCCTGTGGGCGGTGTCGATCGGTGGGTATGCCGCCATCGCGCTGCTGCAGGCCCAACGCCGGCGGGCCAAGGGGCTGAGCGCCGAGCCCATGGCCGTTGTCGCCGCCAAGGTGGGCGGGCTGGCCGTCCTGACCGGTATCGCCGTGTACTTCCTCAACCTGGAGCGCAGCCGCAACGCCCTGGTGATCTCCCTCAAGGGCATCCCCTGGGTGGTGCTGATCATCCTGATCCTGCTGGTGGTCCTCAGCTTCGTGCTGGGACGCACCGCCTACGGCCGCCACGTCTATGCGACCGGCGGCAACACCGAGGCGGCCCGGCGGGCCGGCATCAAGACGGCCAGCATCCGGACCTCGGTGTTCATGGTCTGCTCGACCATGGCCGCCGTCGGCGGGATCATCGCCGCCTCGCGGGCCAACTCCGTCGACCCCAACGCCGGCGGCAGCAACACCCTGCTGTACGCGGTCGGGGCGGCGGTGATCGGCGGGACCAGCCTGTTCGGGGGCAAGGGCAAGGTCCGCGACGCCATCATCGGCGGCGCCGTCATCGCCGTGATCGACAACGGCATGGGCCTGCTCGGCTACAGCGCCGGGATCAAGTTCATCGTCACCGGCCTGGTGCTGCTGATCGCGGCCAGCGTCGACGCCCTGTCGCGCAAGCGGGC
>DASZON010000049.1:0-2355 GCA_035550755.1 Actinomycetota bacterium
GGGCCAGCAGCACGATCACCACGAGGATGGCGACGAGGAGGCCTGTGTCCATGGGTTGTCCTTTCCCCGGATTCCCTGTCCGCTATCCCGTCCAAGCCAGGATGCAAACATGCGATCCGGACACAGGCAACCCAAGCGGACGGAGTCGCCGGTACCCGTCAGGGAGTGGCCGAGGCCAGCGGCGGGGAGGACTCGGGGTCGCGGCGGCCGTACTCGACCAGGCGGCGGGCGTACTCGGTGATCTCGGCCGGGTCGGCCGTCTGCGGCGACCACCAGGAGCCGAGCTGGTCGTCGTGGTAGCGGGGCAGCACGTGGACGTGCAGGTGGAACACGGTCTGGTTGCCGGCCGTGCCGTCGGAGTTGGCCTGGACCAGGTCGACCCCGCCGGCCCCGAACGCCCCCACCACCCAGCGGGCCATCCGCCTGGCCATGGCGGCCACGGCCTGCCAGTCGCCGGGGTCGGCCGTCAGCACGTCGGCGACGTGGCGCCTGGGCACGACCAGGACGTGCCCGAGGGTGGCCGGGCTGATGTCCATGAAGGCGACGGTCCGTTCGTCCTCGTCGACCAGATCGGCGGGTAGCTCGCCCGAGACGATCTGGCAGAAGGTGCAATCTGCCTGCATGCCCGTGTCCTCCCACCAGAGACAGTTCAGGTCGGGAGCGTAACCCGAAACCGGGGGTTCCCCGGGAAGCGCGGAAGAACCGGCGGTCGTTACCCGCCGATCTGGGACATCCCCCGGGCCGGCTGGACGAAGTCGGGCTCGTTGATCCGGTGGCCCCACTGCTTGCGGGCCACGGCGTCCAGGTAGACACGGGCGACCTCCTCGTCGCCGGCCCCCGAGCGCAGCACCGAGCGCAGGTCGTACTCGGTGGTGGCGAACAGGCAGGTCCGGACCTGGCCGTCGGCGGTCAGGCGGATGCGGTCGCACTGGGCGCAGAATGCCCGGGTCACCGAGGCGATCACCCCGACCGCGCCGCGGCCGTCGCGGTAGCGGTAGCGCTCGGCCGGGGCGCTGCCCCTGGGGTCGGGCGCCTCCAGCCCGAAGGCGGCGTCGAGGCGGGCCAGGATCTCGCCGGCCGGGACGACCTGGTCGCGGGTCCAGTCGCCGGGGGCGTCCAGGGGCATGAACTCGATGAACCGGAGCTCCACGCCGAGGTCGCGGGCCCAGGCGGCCATCGGCTCGACCTCGTCGTCGTTGAAGCCCCGCACCACCACGGCGTTGATCTTCACCGGCCGCAGCCCGGCCGCCAGGGTGGCGTCGATGCCGGTGAGGACCCGGTCCAGGGCGTCGCGCCGGGTGATCTGCTTGAACCGCTCGCGGTGCAGCGAGTCGAGCGAGATATTGGCCCGCGTCAGCCCGGCCCGGCGCAGCGGCCCGGCCAGCCGGTCCATGAGGAAGCCGTTGGTGGTGATGGACAGCTCGACCCCGAGGGTGCCGAGGGCGGCGACAACGTCGACCAGGTCGCGGCGCAGGGTCGGCTCGCCGCCGGTGATGCGGACGGTCCGGACCCCGAGGCCGATGGCCACCCGCAGGGCCCGGATCAGCTCGTCGCGGTCGAGCACGTCGTCCTTGGCCAGCCAGGGCAGGCCGTCCTCGGGCATGCAGTAGAGGCAGCGGAAGTTGCACCGGTCGGTGACCGAGACCCGCAGGTCGCGCACGACCCGGCCGAAGCTGTCGACCATCTCAGGCATCGGGGATCCCCACCCACTCGCCGCCGCCGGCCCAGCGCTCCTTCTTCCAGATGGGCACGGTCGCCTTGAGCTCGTCGATCAGCTCCCGGCAGCCGGCGAACGCCTCGGCCCGGTGCGGGGCCGACGCGGCCACGACCACGCTCGGCTCGGCCGCCGGGACCACCCCGGTCCGGTGGGCCAGGTAGACGGCGCCGAGGCCGTGGGAGGCGGCCGCCTTCCGGGCCACCCGTTCCATCTCCGGCTCGGCCAGCTCGGACCAGGCCTCGTACTCCAGCTCGTCCACCTGGCGGCCGCGGTTGGGGCTGCGGGTGGTGCCGACGAACAGGGCCGTCCCCCCGCAGGCGGGGTCGAGCACCGCCCGGAAGGCCGCGTCGAGCGACAGCGGCTGGTCGGTGAGCAGCACGGTCACGTTCACCACGCCAAGCTACACCTCGCCTGGTTCACCGGGGCACCCCCTTGGGGTTCCCCGGACCCCTCCCGATGCTCCGGGGCACCCCCTTGGGGTTCCCCGGACCCTTCCGGATGCTCATCCCTTGACCGCCCCGGCGGTCAGGCCGCTGACCACCCGCCGCTGGACGAGCAGGAAGAACACCACCGCCGGGATGGCGAACAGGGTCGAGCCGGCCATCACCCCGCCCCACTCGGTGCCGTGGTTGGTGGTG
>DASZON010000050.1:0-11410 GCA_035550755.1 Actinomycetota bacterium
CCGCACTTCCGGCGGATCTTCGGCGACGCCGGGGTGCGCGTGCCCTGGTTCACCCAGATGATCCAGTCGGCCCTGGTCGCCACCGTCACCGGCACCTACGACCGCTTCGGCGCCCACGCCATGGCCGCCCTGGAGATGACCGCCGAGCAGGCCGGCGTGCGGCTGGCCGGCGAGGACAAGGAGGCGGTCGCCACCCAGCTGCGGCAGCTGCCCCCCCACCCCGAGGTCGCCGACGCGCTGCGCCGCCTGGACGACGCCGGGCTGCGGCTGGCCGCGCTGACCAACTCGACCGGCGAGGTGGCCAGGGCCCAGCTCACCCACGCCGGCCTCATCGACCGCTTCGAGCTGGTCCTGTCGGCCGACTCGGTGCGCCGGCTCAAGCCGGCCCCCGAGCCCTACCGGATGGCCGCCGAACGGCTCGGGGTGGCCGTCGACCAGGTGCGGCTGATCGCCGCCCACGCCTGGGACGTGGCCGGCGCCGCACGGGCCGGCTGCGCCACCGCCTTCGTCGCCCGGCCCGGCAAGGTCCTGGACCCGCTGGTCGAACGGCCCGAGATCATCGGCGCCGACCTCGCCGAGGTCGCCGACGCCATCCTCACCGCCGAGCGGGAGGAAGACGGGCGGTCCTGACCGTCAGTGGCCAGAGGGCTGACGCTGCCCCTCCAGGACCCGCTTGAGGTTGCGCAGGTCGCGGGTGATGGAGCGGCGCACGGCCACGCCCAGGACAGGGGCCAGCATGGCGTAGTAGCGGCCGGCGTCACCCTCGACCCGCACCGAGACCTCGGTGGCGTCGTCGCTGGCCGGCCGGTGCCCGTAGGTCACCCGCATCGGGAACGGTGAGCGCACCGACCGCATGGCCAGCCGCTCGCCGGTCAGCTCGGTGATCTCGTTCACGTAGTCGACCCGGCGGCCGAGGAAGCTGGCCACCCGCTCGACCTGGCTGCCCACGGCCACCGGCCCCGGAGTCAGCAGCCGGGCGCTGCGCAGACCGCCGATCCAGCTGGTGTCGTTGGCCGGGTCCCGCAGGTAGGCCACGACCTCCTGGTGCGGGCGGTCGATGGTGGCGGTGGCGGTCACGTCGACGGGCATGGTCGGGCTCCTCGAGCTCAGGGTTGCAGGGGTGGTGGCCGGTCGCGGGCAGGGTCCTCGCCCGGGTCGAGCCCGGCCACGACCGCGGCCAGGCGGGGCAGGAACCGCGACCAGCCGTCGGCGTGCAGCCGGCGCACCTCGGGGGCCAGGTCGCGGTGGACAAGGCGGACCAGGGTCCCTTCGGGGTGTTCCAGCAGGTCCACCACCACCGTGGAGGAGCCGGGCGGGACCGGGATGGCGCCGCTGTCCCATCCCCAGGTGACGACCACCCGCCGGCCCGGGACGACCTCCAGGTACCGGCCGCTGCACCATTCACCCTGGGCGATCTCGAAGCGGAACAGCCCCCCGGGCCGCGGCTCCAGCCGGGCGTCGATGCCGATCCAGCGCACCAGCAGCTCGGGCCGCACGAACCAGGCGAACACCTCCTGTGGCGGCGCTGGCACCACGACCTCGCAGGTGACCGCGTCCTCGGCCGGCTCCTGGCCAGTCACCGCGGCCCGCCGGCCGGTCCCAGCTCCCGGCTGGCCGCGACGGCCACCGACAGCTGTTCGAGCCGCGCCCCCCAGAAGCGCTCCAATGCCGCCCGCACCTCGCCCAGCCGCTCGGTGTCGACCCGGTACAGGCGCTGGCTGCCGTCGGCCCGCACCCGGACCAGCCCGGCCTCGCGCAGCACCTTGAGGTGCTGGGAGGCGGCCGGCCGCGTCGCCCCCACCGCCTCGGCAATCTCCGAGGAGGTCCGTTCGGCGTCCCAGACCAGCTCCAGCATCGCCCGCCTGGTCGGGTTGGCCAGGGCGCGGAGGGTGTCGTCGACCGACATCAGTTAAGCATATTCGCAATTAAGAAGATGTGCAATCTCAGCTGCCACCTACCGGCGTCAGGCTGAGAGGCGCACAGTTGGCAGGGAACGGCCCGTCCGACCTGCCCGGCAGGAAGCCCGCTCGGGGGCGGAGGCGCAGAGATGAACCTGCTCGTTCGGCGGCGGGTGCTGTGGGATGACCTTGCCGGCGCCCTGTGGGTTCTGCCGACCGTGTCGGTCGTGGTGTTCCTGGCGGCGGGGGCGCTGTTGTCGCGGGTGTCGATCAGCGACGACTCCCCCCTGGCCTTCCAGGGCAGCGCCGACGACGCCCGTAACGTGCTGATCGTGGTCTCGACCACCATGATCACCGTCACCGGGCTGGTGTTCGCCCTGACCATCGTGGCCTTGCAGATCGCCTCCGGCCAGTACTCACCCCGGCTGCTTCGCAACTTCATGCGCGACCGCGGCACCCAGATCGTCCTCAGCGTCTTTGTCGGCGCCTTCGCCTACAGCACCGCCGGGCTGTACACCGTCGGCGTCCAGCGCGCCGGCGAGCAGGCCTTCGTGCCCCGGCTGGCCGTCTCCGGGTCCCTGGCGCTGGCCCTGGCCAGCTTGGGCGTGCTCATCTACTTCATCCACCACCTGGCCCGCTCCATCCAGATCGACGCCATCATGGGCCAGATCCAACGCGAGACCCGCCAGGTCATCGACGACGTCTACCCGCAGGCCGCCAGCGACCTGGAGCCCGAGAACCGCTGTCCCGACCCGCCCGCCCATGCCGTGGTCCTGGCGGCCACCTCCTCCGGCTACATCCAGGCCATCCAGCCGGACCCGCTGGTCGAGACGGCCGCCCGCCACGACCTTGTCGTCCGGCTCATCGGACGGGTCGGCGACCACGTTGTCGAGGGCACGCCCATCGCCTGGGCCTGGCCGCGCTCCCCCGGCCAGCCACCACCCAGCCCCGCGCCGCTGGAAGCGGCGGTGGCCAACGGCGTCCAGGTCGGGTTCGAGCGCACCATGGTCCAGGATGTGCTGTTCGGTCTGCGCCGCCTGGTCGACATCGCCAACCGGGCGCTGTCCCCGGCGGTCAACGACCCCTACACCGCCATCCAGGCGGTCCACCATCTCTCGGTCCTGCTCTGCGTCCTGGCCCGCCGGCGGCTGGGCGACTGGCTGTGCCGCGACCGGCAGGGGACCCTGCGGGTGGCTGTCCCGCTGCCGGACTTCGCCGAGTACCTGCGACGCAGCACCGCCCAGATCCGCCGGTTCGGGGCTGCCGAGCCGGCGCTCACCCGTAGCCTGATCCAGCTCCTGCGGGATGTGGGCACCAGCACCACCCGCGAGGAGCGGCGGGCCGCCTGCGCCCACCACCTGTGGCTGGTGCTGGAGGATGCCAAACGTGAGACCGCCCAACCAGACGACCTCCAGGCCGTGGTCGAGGACGGCGCGACCGCGCTCAGCATCCTGGGAGCCGACGACCCCCAGACGACCAGCGGCTGAACGCCAGGCGGCCGAAGAAGCCTGACGCCGGTTGGGTCATCGGCTCGGGGGGATGTTGGCGTTGAGGCGGAAGACGTTGTCGGGATCGTGGCGGTCCTTGAGGGCGGTCAGGCGGGCCAGGCGCTTGCCGTAGGCGGCCTGGACGCCCGCGGTGCCCTCGTCGGAGAGGAAGTTCACGTACACGCCGACACTGTGCGGGCGCAGCGCCTCCCAGCCCTCGCGGACCCAGGCGAGGTGGCGGTCCGGGTCGGGATCGGCGGGCGGCCAGGCGGCGGCCAGGCTGAGGTCGAAGCCGACCTCACGCTCGCCCACGGCGGTGGCCTCGGGATCGACCCGGCTGACCGCTCCCCCCATGGCCCAGCCGCTGATCTGGGAGAACGGGGAGGTGCTGGAGGCCACGCGCTCGACGAGCACCTCGATGGCCGGGTCGGGGAGGCCGGCGAGGCGGTGTGACTTCCAGTAGTAGTGCCGGCCGTGGGGGGCGCCGCCGTCGAGCGCCGACTGCAGCGCCACATACGGCACGGGGCGCACCAGCTCCGCGACTGGCGAGCCGAGCCCGCGGAGCGGGGCGGTGGCCTGCTCGCCCTGGTCGAGGTCGCCGGCCCAGGCCAGCACCAGGCCCAGGACCGGCCTGCCGACCTGCGCCGGCGGCAGGAACGGCGCGGGCGGGGCCAGCATCAAGGACATGGTGATGCCCAGCTCCTCGGGCGCGGTGGGGGCGAAGTCGCGCAGGAACCGCAGCACCTCCGGCGCGTCGTCGAGCCGCCAGAAGATCGGCCCGCCCAGCACCATCGGCCCGACCGGATGGAGCCGGTACTCCAGGGCGGTGGCGACGCCGAAGTTGCCGCCGCCGCCGCGCAGCCCCCAGAGCAGCTCCGGGTCGCGCTCGGCGTCCACCCGCCGCCGTTCCCCGTCGGCGGTGACCAGGTCGACGGCCTGGAGGTTGTCGACGGTGAGGCCGTACTTGCGCATCAGGTGGCCAAGGCCGCCACCGAGGGTGAGGCCGCCGATGCCGGTGTGGCTGATGATGCCGCCCGTGGTGGCCAGCCCGAACGGCTGGGTGGCGGCGTCCAGCTCCCGCCACAGCAGCCCGCCGGCGGCCCGGGCGACCCGCGCCCCGGGGTCGACGCGGACCGCCTTCATCAGCGACAGGTCGATCATCAGGCCGCCGTCGCAGACGGCGTGGCCGGCCACGGCGTGCCCGCCGCCGCGGACCGAGACCAGCAGGTCGTGCTCTCTGGCGAAGCGGACCGCCTCGGCGACGTCGTCGGCGCCGGCGCAGCGGGCGATCAGGGCCGGGTGCCGGTCGACGGCGCCGTTCCAGACGCGGCGGGCCTCCTCGTAGCCCTCCTCCCCCGGCCGCAGCAGCGCACCGCGGAACCGGCTCCGGAGTCGCCGCGCCGATGCCGACGGGATCAGTTCCACCTGGGTCGAGGTCATTGCCACCTCCGAAGGGAGCGCAGGTCACGCGGCCAGGGCGTGCTTCAGGAACTCCTCGAGCCGCGTTGGCATGGTCGTGTCCGGGGTCCGCCGGACATCGCCGAAGAACCAGCCGTCGTTGATCCCCAGCTGCATGTCGACCAGCAGCCTGGCCGCCTCCTCCGACATGCCGGCCGCCACCAGCCCGTCCTTCATCTGGGCCGGGGGGAACTCGACATAGGGGAGGTCCGGCAGGCCCAGCAGCGACCCGATCAGGCTCGTGGCCTGGCGCATGCTCACGTCCTCGGGGCCGAGCAGCAGCTTGCTCTGGTGCCCGTTCCAGTCGCGGCGCGCCAGCCGCTCGGCGGCCTCACGGGCGACGTCCTGGGTGGCGACCATCGGGTACACCACGTCCCCGTCGACCGCGCTCCCGTTGAGCTGCTGGGACCGGATCAGCGGGAGGCTGGCCAGCAGGTAGTCCATGTAGGCGGCCGGGCGGAGCACGAGCAGGCTGGTGCCCCGGAGCTCGGACAACCGCAGCTCGTGGTCGTGGAGGCCGGCCGGCGGCCCCGGCGCGCCCTCCCGGTCGGCGCCCACCACGGTCAGCGCGACCACGTGGGAAACGCCCGTATCGCGCAGCGCCGCCGTGATCGCCTGGCTCATCCGGGACCGGTTCGCCACGAAGTCGGGATCGTCCACGTTGTCGGGCAGGACGACGAAGGCCGCGTCGGCGTCCCGGAACAGCGCCCGCATGTCCTCGACGTTGAGCGCGTCGCCCCGTACCACCTCGGCGCCGCGCTCGGCGAGCCCATCGAGGCTCCGCGTGTGCTCCAGGACCCGAATGGTCTCGTTCCCTTGCAGCAGGAGGTCGGCGACCTTGCCGCCGACGTTCCCGGCCGCGCCCATCACGGTGATCATGCAGCTCCCCTCGAATCTCCTTCCGACTGCCGGATGGGCCGATGTTGGGGCGGTGGGCGTTCCGTGGAGCGTTCCTTGGAGCGTTCCCCGGGTGTGGTTCTCCGGAAGGGGCTCGCCGGTCAGCTCCGGGCCAGTTGTCGGGTGGCTTCGCGCAGCTCGGGGGTCTGGGTCGGCTCGGGAAGCCGGTCGACGACCGCCGCCAGCGCCGCCCGGGCCTGGCGCACCTGCTCGGGGTCACCGCCGGCGCGATGGCGCAGCACGCTGGTGGCGGCCCGCAGCTCCAGCATGGTCGCACCCTGCCGGCGCGCGACGGCGAGGGCATGGCGCAGCTCCTCCTCGATCTGGTCGGCGGGAGCACCGGCCGCTGCCAGGAACTCCCCACGGAGCCGGCGGCATTCCGACTCCCAGGTGCGGACGCGGTCGCCAAGCCCGAGGGCCCGGTCGACCGCCACCAGACCGGTCCGGGCGTCCCCCGCGGCCACGCAGGCGCCCAGGAGCAGCCGGGCGACGCTGGCATGCAGGCCGGGAGCGTGCTCGGCCTCCGCCGGGTCGTCGAGCGCCTTCCAGAGCCGGGCCATGCCCGCCTCCCGCCGGCCGTCGAGCACCTCGACGAAGCCCTCAAGCGCTTCGGTCGACACCTGGGTCGGGCGCCACAGCTCATGTCGCAGGGCGCCGAGCATGGAGGCGTGGTCGCGCAGGCGCTCCAGGTCCCCCGACTCCAGCGCCAGCATGGCCGCGAACACCAGGGCGGTGTGGCGACTGTGCGGATGCCCGACCTCATCGGCGAGCCCCAGTGCGGCGCTGCGGGCCCGGGCGGCCCCGTCCGGGCGGCCGAGGAACCACAGCGTGTTGGCGAGACGGCTGGTGCAGACCACCTTGGGGTCCAGCCCGTAACGGGCCACGTGCATCGGCCGCTGCTCGGGCCGGTAGCGCTCGACGGCCCGCTCGAAATGCCGCCTGGCGGCTCCGAAGGCGCCCGTCCAGAATGCGGCGATCCCGAGCACGTACTCACCCTCGACGACCCGGACGTCGTCGCCATCGCGTTCGCCCCCCGCACACAGCCCGGCCGCGACCTGCTGGGCGGTCTGGAAGTCGCCCCGGGTGAGGCTGGCGATGGCCAGCGAGTGCAGCAGCGGCGGTCCCGGCTCGACCCCGAGCTCGCCCGCCAGCTGCAGCCCGCGCCGCTGGATCTGGGCCAGGCGGTCCGAGGCCCATCCCTCGACGGCACCGACGGGAGCCGGGAGGGCGGCCAGGACGGCCAGCTCCCGCGCCTGCCGCTCGCGGCTCGGCGGCAGCGACGCGAGCAGGTCGAGGGCGCGCTCCAGCAGGCGGACCGCCTCGGCGCTGGCCTGGAGCCGCTGGGCCATCTCGGCGGCACGCTCGTACCAGCCGACCGCCTGGTCGAGCGCGCCGACATGCTCATAGTGCGCCGCGACCTGGGCGGCCACCGGCCCGGGATCCTGGCCGTGCAGTCGCTCCAGCGTCCGCGCCACCCGCAGGTGGGTACGCCGGCGCATGGCCGGGCTCATCGCCCGGTAGGCGACCTCCCGGATCCGGTCGTGGGTGAAGTCGTAGGCGTCGGCTCCTCGCTCCTGGACGATCCTCCGGCGCCACAGCTCGTCCAGGTCACCGAGGAGCTCGTCCTCGTCGAGCTCGCCGGCGCCGGCGAGCACGTCGGTGGTGAACTCCCGGCCGACGGTCGCGGCCAGGTCGACCAGGCCGCGAGCCGACGCGCCGAGCTGCCCGAGGCGCGCTTCGATCACCGCCTGCACCCTTGGGCTCATCCCGCCGTCGCCGCCGCCCCAGCCGGCGCGGAGGGCTTCGACCACGAACAGCGGGTTGCCCTCGGTCTCGGCGAACAGCCGCCTGGTGTCCGGCTCCTGGAGCTGGCGCCCGGCGAGCCGCTCGGCCAGGGCGCCGGTCTCCTCCATCGACAGCCGTCCCAGCTCGATCTCGGTCAGCCGCCCCAGCCCACGCAGCCCGGCCGTCAGGTCCTGCAGGGGGTGCCGGTGGTCGAGCTCCTCGGGCCGGACCGTGGCCGCCACCAGCATGGCGGCGCTCGGCCGGACGCGGAGCAGGTAGTGGAGGAACCGCAGGGTCTCCCGGTCCGCCCAGTGCAGGTCGTCGGCGACCAGCAGCAGCGGCCGGCCGGAGCTCAGCAGTGCCTGGGCCAGCGCGTCGAACAGCCGCTGGCGCTGATCACCGGCGGACAGCGGCTCGGGGCCGGGCACCACGGGCGCGCTCGCGCGGAGCTCCGGCAGCAACCGGGCGAGCTCGCCCCGCAGCCCCGGATCCAGCCGCGTCAGCGGCCCGGCCAGGGCCTCGACGCGCAGCCAGGTCACCACCGGCCCGTAGGCGAGGGCGCCCTCGGCGGCGTAGGAGGCCGCCGAGGCGGTCACCGCCCCCCGGTGCGCGCACCAGGAGCGGAGCTCGTCCGCCAACCGCGTCTTGCCGACCCCCGGCTCGCCGGTGACCAGCACCAGCTGGGCGGCTCCCCGCTCGGCGGCCCGCCACAGGGCCGTCAACCGGGCCCACTCGCCCGCCCGACCGACCAGCGGTGGGCCGGTGAGCGGCCCCGCCGGTCCGGCCTCGCGGCCCGCGGCCACCGGGCCGCCGGACGGCAGCAGGTCCTCGTAGACCTGCCGCGTCGGCGCCGACGGCTCCACGCCGAGCTCACGCTCCAGGACGGCCGCGCACTCGTGGTACACGTGCAGCGCCCGTGCCCGGTCGCCGCGCGCGTCGTGCAGGGCCATCAGGGTCCGGTAGGCCGGCTCGTGCAGCGGATCGTGTCGCAGGAGCCGCTCGGCGTGGAGGATCGCCTCGGCATGGTCGCCGCGCGCGCCCAGCTGCGCCACCAGCCGCTCCATGGCCTGGACGAACCGTCGGCGGAGGTCCTCCCGCTCGGGGAGGAGCCAATCGTCCTGACTGCCTTCCAGGAGATCTCCCCGGTACAGCTCCACGGCCTCCCGTAGCGCGGCCACGCCGTCGGTGTCGGCGCGGGCCAGGGCGTCCCCGAAGGCGGCCACGTCCAGCCAGCACGACCCCTCAGGACGCCAGCGCAGCGCCCGCGGGGTCACCTCCAGGAACCGGTCGAGCTCGGGAACCGCCCGGCGCAGGTTGTGCAGGACATGGCGGAGATTGGTGCGCGCCTGCGGCTCGGTCGAGTCAGGCCACAACAAGAACGCCAGGCGCCTGCGAGGCTGCGGCGCATCCCGGTGGAGCGCCAGATAGGCGAGCAGCGACTCCGCCCGCGCCGACTCCAGCGGCGGAAGCGGCCCTGCCTCCACGCGCAGCTCCAGCTCCCCCAGGAGCCGGATGCGCACAAGCGATGCTGGCACCGCCACAGCATGCCGCATCCAGGCGGAGACGGCGACGCCGGCTTGTCACGCTCGCGAGACGCTCACCCGCCGCTCACCCTGGCGCGGGATCGTCCACGCCTTCCTCGGGGAGGAGGTCCTTCTGGTCGAGGACATAGAGCAGGGCGAAGCCCGGCAGCACGATGACCGCGGCCAGCCCGACCGCGACCAGGATGGCCGCCAGGGTCCCGGAGGGGGCCGCGGCCGCGGAGAACGTCAGGCTCTCCGGCAGCAGGTAGGGCCACTGGGCCACCCCCCACGAGCAGACGATGCTGGCCACCGCGGCGATGGCGAGCAGCCGGGCGCCGCCGGCGGCGTCGCGGACGAGCAGCACCAGCGCCCCAGCTCCGCAGACGACGCTGAGGATCACCAGCGGCAGCGCCCGGGAGGTGAGGCCGTCGAAGAGGTAGGGCGCGTCCGCCCGGAGCACGAAGACGCCGGCGGCGGCGATGGCCGCGGCGGCGACGGCCGCGGCCATCGCCCTGCGGCGGAAGTAGCCGGCCAGCTCGGCGTCGCCGGCGCGGCGGACGTCCCAGATGAGGTAGACGGCGGCCAGGTAGGCTGCGGCCGCCACGGCCAGGACGCCGCCAAGGACCGCGGTCGGGTTGATCCAGCTGTCGACCGGGTCGCCAGCCTGGCCGCCGGCCGGGACCCGGCCCGAGGCGATGGCGCCGGCGATGGCGCCCATGCAGTAGGGCACCAGCACCGAGGAGATGGCGAACGCCCCGCCCAGGACCCGGCGCTGGCCGGTGGTGGCGACCACCTTGCGGAAGGCGAAGCTGGCCCCGCGCAGGACGATGCCAAGGGCCGCGATGGTCAGGGGCACGAACAGGGTCAGGGTGATCGAGGCATAGGCCTCGGAGAACGAGGTCCAAACGACGACGAAGATGAAGATCAGCCAGACGTGGTTGGCCTCCCACACCGGTCCGATCGAGCGTTCGATGGCGGCGCGCGGGCGCCGGCCCCGCTCGGTTCCGCCCGCGGTCAGGTCCCAGAACCCGCTCCCGAAGTCGGCCCCGCCGAACACCGCGTAGAGGACCACGGCCAGGAGCAGGACCGCGGCCACGGCGGTGCTCACCGGACCGGCCCCTGGTCGGCCGGGGCCGGTACCGCGGGCGGCTCGCTCGGCCCGTAGGGGACCTCGTGCTCGGCGAGCTCCCCGGTGCGGCGGAAGCGCCTGCTCATGCCGCGCAGGACGAGGACGGTGGTGACGCCTACGACGGTGTACAGGACGACCACGGCCAGGAAGGTGATCCAGACGCCGCTGTTGGCGGTGGCGGCGTCCTCGACCTTCATGCGGCCGTAGACGATCCAGGGCTGGCGCCCGACCTCGGTCACCACCCAGCCGGCCTCCATGGTGAGCACCCCGAGGACCCCGGCGCAGGCCGCGGCCCGCAGGAACCAGCGGCTGGCCGGCATCCGGCGCCGGAAGGCCCAGCTGGCCGCGTACCACAGCGACAGCAGGAGCAGCAGGGTGCCCAGGCCGACCATGACGTCCCAGGCGAGGTGGACGGTGTTGGTCTGGCGGACGGTGGGCCGCTGGTCGGCGGGGACGCTGTCGAGTCCCTGGACGACGGTGGACTTGCCCGTGCGGGGGTCGGACAGCCAGGAGGCCAGGCCGGGGATCGGGACGCCGCCGCTCACGTCACCGTCCGGGTCGAGGTGGCCCAGGAGGGTCTCGGGGACGTCGCTGCTGGTCTGGGGTACCAGCTCGATGGCCGCGAACTTGACCGGCTGGTTGTTGTACACCCAGCGGGCCAGCGAGTCCCCGACGCCCATCTGGATGGGTGTGGCCACGGCGGCGACGCTGAAGGCGATGACGAAGCCGAGGTGGTGGTAGCGGTCGCGCCGGCCGCGCAGCATGCCGGTGGCGTACACCGAGGCGACCAGGAATCCCCCCACCAGGTAGGCGGCGATGACCATGTGGGCCGCCTGCAGGGGCATGGAGGGGTTGAAGATCACGCCGATGGGGTCGACCTTGACCACCTTGCCGTCCGAGCCGAGGGTGAAGCCGGACGGCGAGTTCATCCAGGCGTTCGCGGCCACGACCGAGACGCTGCCGAGGATCCCGGCGAGGACGACCGGGACGCCGGTCCAGAAGTGCGCCCAGGGCTTCAGCCGGCGCCAGCCGAAGATGTAGATGGCGACGAAGATGGCCTCGGTGAAGAAGAACAGGCCCTCGAAGGCGAAGGGCACCCCGAAGGCCTCGCCCCACTGGCCCATGAAGCGGGGCCAGAGCAGGCCGAACTCGAAGCTGAGCACGGTGCCGGTGACCGCGCCCACGGCAAAGGTGACGGCCATGTACTTCGACCATTGCCGGGCCAGCGCCAGC
>DASZON010000051.1:0-4120 GCA_035550755.1 Actinomycetota bacterium
CGTCGACCCGGCCAGCGGCGAGCCGGTCGGCTACGGCGAGCCGGGGGAGCGGGTGGTGACCTCGTTCGGCCGCGGCATCATCCCCCTGCTCCGCTACCGCACCGCCGACCTGGTGGCCAAGGTGCCGGCGTCGCGCTGTACCTGCGGGCGCGGGTTCGACCTCTACGAGGGCGGCATCCTCGGCCGGGTCGACGACATGAAGCTGGTCCGGGGCACCAACGTCTACCCCCGGGCGGTCGAGGGGATCGTGCGCGAGTTCGACCACGTCGAGGAGTTCCAGCTCCACCTGACCCGCCAGGGGCACTTCGACCGGATCGCCCTGCGTGTCGAGCCCACCGGTGGCCTGGCCGACGCCGACTGGGAGGACATGGCCGGCCGGCTGGCCAAGGCCCTGGCCGAGGCCCACGAGGGGCTGCGGTTCGAGGTCGAGCGGGCCGCCGAGGGCGAGCTGCCCCGCTTCGAGCTCAAGGCCCGGCGGACCGTGGACGAGCGCGACACCCCGATCGGAGGCTGACATGGCAACCACCGACCTGCTCGGCCGGCCCACCACCGAGGTCGAGGACGAGCTGCTGGCCCTGTACGGGCGCTGCAAGGCGCTGCTGGAACGCGACGACCTCGCCCCGTGCGCGCGGGCCGGGGTGAGGGCGGCCACGGTCGGGCTCTGGAACGCCGTCAACGACCTCGCCCTGGAGCACGAGCAGCTGCTCGACCTGGGTGCCTGAGCCATGCCGGTCTCCGAGCGCCACTCCAAGCTGGTCTACGACGCCATGGTCGCGGCCGGGATCCAGGTCGTGTCGGCCCTGCCCGAGACCTGGCTGGTCCATCTCATCCGCCTGGCCGAGGACGACCCGGGGATGATCCTGGTCCGGCTGGCCAAGGAGGAGGAGGGGGTCGGCGTCTCGGCCGGGGCCCACCTGGCCGGGCGCAAGTCGGCCATGCTCATGCAGAACCACGGCCTGCTCCAGTCGGTCAACGGCATCGTCTCGCTGGCCAAGCTGTACAAGATCCCCCTGCTCATGCTGGTCAGCGACCGCGGCCACCTGGGCGAGCCCGACCCCTGGCAGACCGAGGGCGGCAAGGCCACCCGGCCCATCCTTGACGCCCTCGGGATCGTCACCGACGAGCTCCGCGACCCCGGGACCGTCCAGCTCCAGGTGGCCAGGGCCTCGACCCTAGCCGAGGCGTCGCTGTCGCCGGTGGCCCTGCTGCTCACCCGCGACCTGATGTGGGAGGAGCCGGCATGAGACGCCGGAGGGGTTCGGGGAACCCCGAGGGGGTGCCCCGATGAGACGATCGGACTGCCTGGAGGCGATCTACGACGAGCTGGCCGGCTGCGCGGTCGTCACCATCATGGGCGCGGTGGCGGTCGAGCTGTACTCGCTCGGCCACCGGCCCAACTTCTTCTACCTCGAGCACGCCATGGGGCTGGCCTCCTCGATGGGGCTGGGCATCGCCCTGTCCCAGCCCGACCGCAAGGTGGTGGTCCTGGACGGCGACGGGTCGGTGCTGATGAACCTGGGCGGCCTCACCACCCTGGCCCGCTACGCCCCGCCGAACCTGACCCACGTCGTCTTCGACAACCACAGCCTGCTCAGCGTGGGCGGGTTTCCGACGGCCACCGCCACCGGCTCCGACCTGGCCGGGATCGCCCGGGCGGCCGGGATCGGCAAGGCGGCCACCGTCACCGACCTGGAGGCGTTCCGGACGGCCGCGGTCGAGGCCATCAGGACCCCCGAGCTGGCCTGCCTGGTCGCCAAGGTCGAGGCGGTCGGCCCCAAGAGCTTCCACATGGACCTGCACCTGCTGGAGAACCGCTTCGAGTTCCAGCGCGCCCTGCGACCCGACCCTCAAGGAGCCCCCCAGTGACCGACGCCGTCCAGCAGCTGGTGGCCGCCCTCACCGCCGGGCAGGTCGAGGTGGTCGACCTGACCCAGCCGCTGTCCGAGGAGACCCCGACCCTGCCGTTGCCCCCGCCGTTCGCCAACACCCCCAGGTTCCGGCTCACCGAGCTGTCGCGCTTCGACGAGCGCGGCCCCGGCTGGTACTGGAACGCCTTCGAGGGGGGCGAGCACACCGGCACCCACCTCGACGCCCCCGTCCACTGGGCCTCGGGCCAGGAGCTGGACGACGTCAGCCAGATCCCCCCGGCCCGCCTGATCGGGCCGGCGGTGGTCGTCGACCACACCGCCCAGGCCGCCGCCGACCCCGACCACCTGCTGTCGGTCGAGGACGTGGAGGCGTTCGAGGCCGAGCACGGCCGCCTGCCCGAGGGTGGCTGGCTGCTGTTCCGCACCGGCTGGGACGCCCGCGCCCAGGACGAGGCCGCCTTCCTCAACGCCGACGAGACCGGGCCCCACACCCCGGGGGTGGAGGTGGCCTGCGCCCGCTGGCTGGCCTCCGAGCGGGCCATCCTCGGCGTCGGGGTCGAGACCGTCGGCATCGACGCCGGCGCCGCCCACAGCTTCGACCCGCCCTTCCCCCTCCACTTCTTCCTGCTCGGGGCGGGCAAGTACGGCCTCACCCAGCTGGCCAACCTGGACCGCCTCCCGCCCACCGGCGCCGTGGTGATCGCCGCCCCGCTCAAGATCGTCGGCGGCTCCGGCAGCCCCGCCCGGGTGCTGGCCCTGGTCCCACGCTAGGCGGCGTGGGCGGCGGTCAGCCGGTGGCGGCCCCGGTCGGGGTGACCACCGAGAAGTGCCCGCCGGAGGGGTCGACGAGGACGGCGATGCGGCCGTAGGTGGTGTCGAACGGCGGCGCGCCGACCGACCCGCCGAGCTCGGTGGCCCGCCGGGCGGCGTCGTCGGTGTCACCGACGGCGAAGTAGGTCATCCAGTGGGACGGGATCTCGCCCCATTCCGGGGTCATCTCGAGCATGCCCCCGACCGGGCGGCCGCCCAGCTTCCAGGTCACGTAGTTGATGCCGGGGGCGTCGAGGGGCTCGGCCTCCCAGCCGAACGCCTCGCCGTAGAAGCGCCGGCAGGCGTCGAAGGCCCGGGTGTTCACCTCCCACCAGGTCATCGCTCCCGGCTCGTGGACCACGCCGGCGCCCTTGTGCTCGCCGGCCTGCCAGACCCCGACGGCGGCCCCGCCCGGGTCGCCGACCAGGGCCAGCCGGCCCGAGGGGCCGAGGGTGGTGGGCTCCAGCAGCACCCGCCCGCCGGCCGCGGCCGCCCTGGCGGTGACCTCGTCGGCGTCGCCGGCCACCCAGACGTTCCAGTGGCTTGCGACCCCCTGGGCCCGCAGCTCGGGCGACATCGGCCCGGCGGCGGCCGCGTCACGGCCGTCGAGGCGGAAGAACCGGTAGGTCCCCTGGCCGTCGGGCATGGGCGTGTCATAGGGCTCCCAGCCGAACAGGCCGCGGTAGAAGGGGGTGGCCGCCTCGACGTCGGTGCTGACCAGGTCGACCCAGCCGATCATCCCCGGGGTGTGCGAGTCGACGTGTGGCATGGCCCTGCCCTCCCGGTGCGTGCCCTCCCGTGGTGCTCGTGCTCGCCCAGGCTAGCCGCTGTCCTTGGTCGGGAGCCAGAAGCGCACGGTCGTCCCCTGGCCGGGGGCGCTGTCGACCCGGCACCAGCCGTCGGCCATGGTCGCCCGCTCGGACATGCTGGTCAGGCCGACGTGGCCGCGCCGGGGGATCGCCCGCACCCGGTCGGGGTCGAAGCCCTCGCCGTCGTCGGCCACGCTGACCAGCAGCCCACCCCGGGCCTCCTCGAGGCGGACCTCGACCCGGTGGGCGCGGGCGTGGATGCGCACGTTGGTGAGGGCCTCCTGGCAGATGCGGTAGGCGATCACCCGGGCCTCGGCCGGTGGCTCCTGCTCCAGGTCGTCGCGGAGCTCGGCGGTGAAGCCGCCCTGGCCGGCCGCCTCGGCCAGGTACTCGCGCAGGGCGGCGGCCAGGCCGTCGTCGTCGAGCTGGGCCGGGCGCAGGTCGAAGACCAGCGTCCGTAGCCGGGCCAGGCTGGAGGACACCGCGTCCTCCAGGGTGTCGAGCAGGCCGCGCTGGTAGTCGTCGGACAGCTGGTCGCGGAAGGTGGTCAGCATCAGGCGGGCGGCGGCGATGGTCTGGATGGCGTCGTCGTGGACCTCGCCGGCGATCCGGCGCCGCTCCTCCTCCTGGGCC
>DASZON010000052.1:0-5137 GCA_035550755.1 Actinomycetota bacterium
TACCGCGAGACGGAAGTCCGCCAGCTGCTCCGCGGCGTCGAAGCCGGCGGTTAGCCCTTCGACCCGCGTGACCGGCCGCCACCCAAGGGGGGGCCGGACGTCCAGACGGCGCCTCCCACCGGGGCGCCGTCTGCGTTTCCCGGGCCCCTGAGCTCGCCGCCGCCACCGGCTCCGGCGGAACCAGGCCGGTAGGTCATACTGCCCCCGTGGCGGTGATCGCTGTCTGCGTCGTGCTGGTGCTGGCCGGGCTGGCCGCGGTGGTTCGCTGGGGCGGGCTGACGGTCGAGCCGCCGCACGCCCCGCAGCCGGAGGCGCGCGGGGCGGACGATCCAGCGGAGCTGGGGGCGGACGACCCGCCGCCGGTGGGGCTGGTCGTGCGCCGTTACCTGTGGGCCGTGAACCTGGCCGTGGCGGCCGGCGTCGGGGCCGGGATCCTGGCCGCCGGCGCCGGCGGGCGGCTGGTGATGCGGCTGCTGGCCGCGACCTCGGGGGAAGGGGCCCAGGGCCGGATCACCGAGGCCGCCGAGGTCGTCGGGCGCATCAGCGTCGACGGCACCATCGGGTTCGTGGTCTTCACGGCGCTGTTCTTCGGGTCCGCCACCGGGGGCGTGTACCTGCTGGTGCGGCGCTGGCTCCCGGCCGGGAGGGCGGGCGGCCTGGCCTACGGCGCCCTCCTGCTCGTCCTGGCCGGGACCCGGCTGGATCCGCTCCGGGAGGGCAACCCCGACTTCGACCTGGTCGGGCCCGGCTGGCTGTCGGTGCTGGCGTTCTCGGCCCTGGTGCTGTTCCACGGCATGCTGGTCGCCGCCCTGGCCGGCCGGATCAGCCGCCTGGTCCCGTTGCTCTCCGGCGACCCGCGGGCCATCGCCGGGCACGCCCCCCTGCTGCTGCTGGGGCCGCTGCCGCCGGTGGTCGTGGCCCTGGCCGTGGTGGGCGCCCTGGTCGTGCTGGCCACCCGCGCCCGGCCGGTGATCGCCGCCTGGCGCGCCCCCCGCCTCCGGCTGGCCGGCCAGGCGGTCCTCGTCCTGGCCGTCCTGGTGGCCCTGCCCGGCTTCGTCGCCACCGTCGCCAGCATCCTCGGACGGGGACAGGGCTAGGCTGCGGCCCATGCGGCGGTGGGTGCTGGTGCTGTTGGCGGGGCTGGCCGCCCTGGCGGGGTGCTCGCGCGGGGGCGGGGAGTCCATCGAGGAACGTGACCTGCCCGCCCGGATCACCGTGTCGAGCGCGGCCTTCGCCGACGGAGCGGCCATCCCCGAGCGGTTCACCTGCGCGGGGGAGAACGTGTCGCCGCCGCTGCGCTGGTCCGGGGTCCCGGAGGGGACGGCCGGGGTCGCCCTGGTGGTCGACGACCCGGACGCGCCGCGGGGGACCTTCGTCCACTGGGTGGTGGTCGGGCTCGACCCGGCCACCGAGGGCCTCGACGAGGGCGCCGTACCGGCCGGGGCCCGCCAGCTGCCCAACAGCGCCGGCGACGCCGCCTGGACCGGGCCGTGCCCGCCGGGCGGAGCGGCGCACCATTACCGGTTCACCGTCTACGCCCTGGCGCGGGAGCCCGAGGTGGCTGGCGACCCCGACCCCGGGGCGGCGGTGGAGGCGATCGAGGCGGCGGCCACCGCCCGTGGCCGGCTCGTGGGCACGTTCAGCCGCTGACTGTCACCTATGTGAGGTTTCGCGGCCTCCCATCGTTGGCAAGTCAGTGGGGTCGGTACCCTCGGCTGCCAGGGAAGGTGGCCCGTCATGCAGGTGCTCGCTGTGAGCTTCATCCAGCACTACACCCCCGTCGCCGACAACGTCCTGCTCTCCGCCCTCGTCGCCGCCCTGCCCATCGTCGTGCTGCTCGGGCTGCTCGGGCTGCTGCGGGTGAAGGCCCACCTGGCCGCCCTCGCCGGCCTGGCCGCCT
Organism: Actinomycetota bacterium; assembly: GCA_035550755.1. Classification (GTDB taxonomy): domain Bacteria; phylum Actinomycetota; class CALGFH01; order CALGFH01; family CALGFH01; genus CALGFH01. Next base: position 1,901 of record DASZON010000052.1, read on the forward strand.
CCCTGCTGGTGGCCATGGTGGTGTTCGGGATGCCGGTGAACACGGCCGTCGCCGCCGCCACCAACGGGGCCGCCTTCGGGCTGTTCCCGATCGGCTGGATCGTGCTCTGCGCCATCTTCGTCTACGACATCACCGTCAAGACCGGCAAGTTCGAGGAGGTGCGCCACACCATCGCCGGGCTGGCGGTCGACCGGCGCATCCAGGTCCTGCTGATCGCCTTCAGCTTCGGGGCGTTCATCGAGGGCGCCGCCGGGTTCGGCACGCCCATCGCCATCTGCGCGGCCATGCTCATCGGGCTCGGGTTCCGGCCCTGCCCGCGGCCGGCCTGTCGCTGATCGGCAACACCGCCCCGGTGGCCTTCGGCGCCATCGGCACCCCGCTCATCACCCTGGCCAGCGTCACCGGCCTGCCGCTGGACCAGCTGTCGGCGATGGTCGGCCGCCAGCTGCCCTTCTTCTCGGTGATCGTGCCCTTCTGGCTGGTGGCGGCCATGGTCGGCTTCCGCCGGATCCGCGAGGTGTGGCCGGCCTGCCTGACCGCCGGCCTGTCGTTCGCCATCGTCCAGTTCCTCGTCTCCAACCTCCACGGCCCCTGGCTGGTCGACATCCTGGCCTCGATCGCGTCGATCCTGTCCCTGGTCGTGCTGCTGCGCTTCTGGCAGCCGAAGGAGACGTACCGCTTCGACGACGACCCGCCGGTCGAGGAGGAGCAGGCCGCCACCCGCCGCCGCCCCGGCCCGACCGGCGAGCTCAGCCCCGGCCCCGGCGCGGCCGCCCGGTCCGAGCTGCCCACCAGCGACCGCCGGGAGGCGTTCCTGGCCTGGCTGCCCTGGATCCTGCTGGCCGTGCTGGTCTTCCTCTGGGGCACCCCCCAGGTGAAGCTGTTCCTGAACGACCTGTCGACCAGCCTGCACCTCGGCACCAAGATCAACTGGCCCGGGCTGCACCTGGAGGTCGTGCGGACCCCACCGGTGGTGGCCAAGGACACCCCCGAGAAGGCCGTCTACGAGTTCTTCCCCCTGTCGGCCACCGGCACCGCCCTGCTGATCACCGGGATCCTCTCCGGCCTGGCCCTGCGCCTGCGCCCGGGCGAGATCGGCCGGGTGTTCCTCGGCACCCTGCGCCGGGTCCGGTTCTCGCTGCTGACCATCGCGGCCATGCTGGCCATCGGCTATGTCACCCGCTACGGCGGGCTGGACGCCAGCATGGGCCTGGCCTTCGCCAAGACCGGCAAGCTGTTCGCCTTCTTCTCGCCGCTCCTCGGCTGGCTGGGCGTCGCCCTGACCGGCAGCGACACCTCCTCCAACGCGCTGTTCGGCAGCCTCCAGAAGATCACCGCCACCCAGATCGGCATCTCCCCGGTCCTGGCCGCCGCCTCCAACAGCTCCGGCGGGGTGATGGGCAAGATGATCGACGCCCAGAGCATCGTCGTCGGCGGCGTCGCCACCGGCCAGGAGGGCGAGCAGGGCAACATCCTCCGCTACGTGTTCTTCCACTCCATCGCCCTTGCCTGCCTGGTCGGCCTCCTCGTCCTTGCCCAGGCGTACCTGTTCCCGGGGGTGGTCCCCTAGCTCCCCAGCTGTACTGAGCATGGTCGTTCGCCGGCGGTAAGGTGGGAGGTCGCGCGAAGGAGGTTGGCATGGCGGAGCAGGAGCAGATCCTGGTCGTGTCGCCGGAGCACCGCAGGCCGGGGCCGTCCACGCCGGGGATGGATCGCCAGGAGGCCGTCGCCACCGACGGCATGTGGTCGGGGGTTGCCCGCACCGAGGCCGGCATGATGTCCGGCTGGCATCACCACGGCGAGTACGAGACGACGATCTACGTCCTCACCGGTTCGCTGCGGATGGCGTTCGGCCCGGACGGCTCCAGGACCCTGGACGCCGGTCCCGGCGACTTCGTCTACGTGCCCAAGGGCGCCGTGCACCGGGAGAGCAATCCCTCCACCGGACCGGCCGACATCGTCGTGGTCCGCGCCGGCCGGGGGGAGTCCACCATCAACGTCGACGGACCGGCCTGAGCCCGCCCGCCCCTGGAAGCGCGGCTCACAGCCATCGGAACAGGACGACCAGGGCGACGATGGCCAGGCAGAACCCGAGGCCGAACAGGACGCCCAGCCAGGTGCCGCCGCCGTCGCTGCGGGGATCGTCAGGCCATTGCTCAGCCATGTCCGCGGCCTTCCTGCAAGCTCCACAGGACCGCCCCGCGGCTACCACGGATGGCGCCGCTCCAAACAAGTCAGGCAGACCGCTAGGTGACCGCCGCGCCGACCTTGAGCAGGCCGCTGTGGCGGATCGGGTGGAAGTTCACGGGAGGGCCGCCGGTGTGGGTGGCCGACACCGCCATGGGTGGGCCGGTCCCGTTCCCGCGGTAGAAGATCTCCACGTGGCCCGAGTAGAACAGCAGGTCGCCGGTGCGGGCGTACCTGAGCGAGGTGCCGGTCGTCCAAGACCGCAGCTGGGTCGAGGTCCGGACGGGAAGGTTGAGCCCGGCCCACCGGTAGGCGCCGACGACCAGGCCGGAGCAGTCGAAGCAGTCGGGACCGGTGCCGCCGTAGCAGTAGGGCTCGCGCTGGGCGACCTGGATCTCGGCGTAGCGGTTGACCGCGAGCCGGATCCGGTGCTCGCTGGCCGTGGAGACGTCGATGGCGGCCGCCCGGGCCGGCGGTGCATGGACGAGCGGGCCGGCGACGACCAGGGCGGCCGCCATGACGGCAATGGGCAGGAGCCTGCGCATTGGGGGGTTCCTCTCCGGTAGGGGGGTTCGGAGGGTGGAGAGGGGGTTACCCCGCCAACGACGGGCTTATCCGATTCGCCAGAACCTGCGGCATCGACTGCTTCTGCAGAGTCGCTGGGTTCGGCGAGGTACGGCGGAGGGAAGGAGCGGCCCTGTCAGGGCCGATGTGGTGGGCAGGGACGGGATCGAACCGCCGACCTTGCGGTTTTCAGCCGCACGCTCTACCGACTGAGCTACCTGCCCGGAGCACACGAGCAGTATCGCTCGTGTGGAGCGGTCCCGACGGGATTTGAACCCGCGACCTCCGCCTTGACAGGGCGGCGAGCACAGCCAAGCTGCTCCACGGGACCACGCATGGTGGTCACTTCCTGTGCCCCCAGCGGAGTTCGAATCCGCGTCGCCACCTTGAAAGGGTGGTGTCCTAGGCCACTAGACGATGGGGGCCCGGCTCAGTTGCGGGGTGGGCCGCGTCGGCCTCGAACCGACGACACCCCGGTTAAAAGCC
>DASZON010000053.1:0-3397 GCA_035550755.1 Actinomycetota bacterium
GAGGTCCCCGAGACCATCGACGAGCTGGTCGAGCTGCCCGGGGTCGGCCGCAAGACGGCCAACGTGGTGCTGGGCACCTTCTTCTCGCGCAACGAGGGCGTGGTCGTGGACACCCACGTGGGGCGGCTCACCCGCCGCCTCCGCCTGACCGTCAACACCGACCCGGTCAAGGTCGAGCGGGACCTGATGGCGCTGCTGCCGACCGACGAGTGGACCATCTTCTCCCACCGCCTGATCTGGTTCGGGCGGGAGGTGTGTGCGGCCAAGGACCCCCGCTGCGACCGCTGCGAGCTGGCCGACCTCTGCCCGTCGGCGTTCAAGGTGGGCCGGTTCGTCAAGGTTGCCAAGCCGAAGGCGAAGGCCAGGCGGGCCGGGGAAGCCGGGCCGGGTCGTGCTCGTCGCTGACGCCATGACCCGGCGGCCGGTGACGGTGGCGCCGGACGCGACCGTGGCCGCTGCCCGCTCGGCCATGCGCCGGGGACGGTTCCGGCACCTGCCGGTGGTGACCGCCGCCGGTCTGGTCGGGGTCGTGGCCGCCATGGACCTTCAGGTCCCGCCAGGAGCGCCGGTGGAGGCGGCCGAGGCGCTCGCCGACCGCCCCTTGTCCGAGGTCATGTCGACCCAGCCGATCACCGTCTGGCCGGACGAGCCGGTGGAGGTGGCGGCCCGGCTGCTGGTCGACCACGGCGTCGGCTGCCTGCCGGTGCTGGCCGAGGAAGGGCTGGTCGGCATCCTCACCGAGTCCGACCTGTTCACCGTGCTGCTGCGGCTGCTCGGCGGGGGCGAGCCGTCCAGCCGGATCACCCTGGTCCTGCCGGACGTGCCCGGCGCCCTCGGGCGGGCCACGACCCTGGTCGGCGACCTCGGGGTCAACCTGCTCAGCGTGGTCACCGCGGCCGGTCCCGAGCCCGGCACCCGCGAGGTCGTGCTGCGGGCCGGCACCATCAACGCCGCCCCGCTGGTCGCCGCCCTGGTCGCCGCCGGTTTCCCGGCCACCGGGCCGGGCCAGCCCGGCCGGTGAGCAGGACCGCCGCCCTCGCCGCCAACGACCGGCTGGCCGCCTACGACTTCGGTCCCGGCCACCCCTTCCAGGCTGGCCGGCTCGAGGCGGGGCTGTCGCTGCTGCGAGCGGCCCGGGTCCTGGACGACGGCGACCTGCTGGCCCTCGAGCCGGCCGCCGGCGCCGACCTGGAGCTGATCCACGACCGCGACTACCTGCAGGCCATGGCCCGCTTCGCCGTCCCGGGGGCCGAGGCGGCCGACCCGGCCGGGGCGGCCCGCTTCGGGCTGGTCGGGGACAACCGGCCCTTCCCGGGCATGGACGCCGCGGCCCGGCTGGTCGCCGGGGCGACCGCCGCCGCCGTGGACGCGGTCGCGGCCGGCGACCGCACCCACGTGTTCGCCCCCGTGGCCGGCCTGCACCACGCCCAGCGGCGCCGGGCCGTCGGGTTCTGCCTGGTCAACGACATCGCCGTCGCCATCGCCCGCGCCACCCGGACCTGGCCGCTGCGGGTGCTGTACGTCGACCTGGACGCCCACCACGGCGACGGCGTCCAGGCCGCCTTCTACGACGACCCGCGGGTGTGCACGGTCAGCCTGCACGAGACCGGCCGCTACCTGTTCCCTGGGACCGGCGAGGTCCACGAACTGGGCCGCCCGCCGGGCACCGGGCGCAGCGTGAACGTGCCCCTGGAGCCGACCACCGGCGACGAGGGGTTCCTGGCCGCCTTCGACGCCGTGGTCGAGCCGCTGGCCGCGGCCTTCCGGCCCGACCTGCTGGTTACCCAGAACGGCTGCGACGGCCACGCCGACGACCCGCTCAGCGACCTCACCCTGAGCCTGCGCGGCTACCGGGACCTGGCCAGGCGGCTGCACCGGCTGGCCCACCGCCACTGCGGTGGCCGCTGGGTCGCCACCGGGGGCGGCGGCTACGACCTGGAGCGGGTGGTGCCGCGGGCCTGGGCGCTGCTCTGGTCCGAGCTGAGCGGCCGCCGCCTCCCGTCGCGGGTCCCGGCCGCCTGGCTGGCCACCCACCCGGGCCCGTCGGCGTGGACCGAGCCGCGGCGGCGCCGGCGGGACGAGGGCTCGGGAGGGGCCCGGGAGGTCGAGGAGCGGAACCGGCGGACGGTGCGGACGGTGCGCCGGCTCGCCCTGCCGCCGTCGGTCCGGGTCGTCTACCCGCTGGCCGCCCGGGGTGGCACCACCCAGCGGCTGCCCGGCTGGGAGCCACGGGCCGGCCGCTACCAGGTCCCGCGGGGGCCGCTGGTCCTGCGCGACCGCTGCCCGGCCTCGCTGCTCCGCCGCCTCGAGGTCGACCCCGGCATCCACACCTTCGTCCGCGACGCCGACCAGGAGCGCGAGGTCCTGGCCAGGATCGCCGAGGAGCCGGCGGGTGAGGTGACGGTCGCCCACACGCCCGATGGGTTGGTGGTCGGGTACGTGGCCGTGCTCGAGCCCGAGCCCGGGACCCGCTTCGCCAGCCTCCCCGGGCTGCTCGAGGTGGGCGCGATCGAGGTCGCCACCGGCTGGCGGCGGGGCGGGGTCGCCTCGACCCTGCTCCGCTTCGCCGTCGAGCCCGACCCGTTCGAGGACCGCATCCTGGTCGCCTCCGGGCTGGCCTGGCACTGGGACCTCGACCAGAGCGGCCTGTCGGCCGCCGCCTACCGCGGGGTCCTGGCCCGGGTGTTCGAGGCCGCCGGGTTCGAGGCCCTCCAGACCGACGAGCCCGAGATCGCCTACCACCCGGCGAACCTGTTCGTGGCCCGGATCGGCGGCCGGGTCCCGCCCGCCCGGCGGGCCGCCTTCACCAGCCGCCTGGTCCGCGGCCACCATCCCATGCCGTGAGCCCCTCGGCGGTGGTCGACTGGCTGGAGGGGCTCCACGGTCCCTGGCCGTACCTCGGGGTCTTCCTGGTCGCCTTCGCCGAGCACGCGCTGTTCATCGGGACCGTGGTGCCCGGGGAGGTGATCCTGCCCCTCACCGGGGTGGCCGCCGCCACCACCGGGGTGGTGGCCTGGCCGGTGGCCGCGGCCTGCGCCACCGCCGGCGGCTTCCTGGCCGATCAGCTCACCTACTGGCTGGGCCGGTGGCTGGCCCGGCGGGGCGGGGACGGGCCCGCGAACCCGGGCCGGGGCGGGGGCCGCCTGGCCGGGCCGGCCGCGGTCGTCCGCGAGCTCTACCGCCGCCACGGCGCCCTGGCGCTGGTCCTGGGGCGGTTCGTGGCCGGGGTGGCCCCGTTCGTCGCTCCCGGGGCCGGCTGGGCCGGCATGGCCTACCGCCGCTTCCTGCCCGCCAACGCCCTGGCCAACCTGCTCTGGGGGCCGGTCATGGTCGGGACGGGTTACCTGTTCGGGGTCCAGGCGGCCCGGCTCCAGGGTCCCTGGCGGTGGGCCGGCCT
>DASZON010000054.1:0-14767 GCA_035550755.1 Actinomycetota bacterium
CCCAAGGGCACCGACCTCTCGCGGTGGAGTCGCGACGAGGTCGAAGCCATTGCTGGCGCCCTGAATGCCAGGCCCCGCAAGACGCTGGGCTGCAAGACCCCCGCCGAAGCCCTCAACGAGCAGCTACTGTCGCTCCAACAAGGCGGTGTTGCGACGACCCCTTGAACCTGGGCAATACACCTCGTTCGCCTACGGCCGCCGCCTGGCCGCCTCTGAGCTGGTCGCATCCATGGGGACCGTCGGCGACGCGCTGGACAACGCGGTCGCCGAGAGCTTCTTCGCGACGCTGGAGTGCGAGCTGCTCGACCGCTATCCCTGGCCGACCAGGGCCGGGCTGCGGACAGCGATCTTCGACTTCATTGAGGTCTTCTACAACCGTCAACGTCGCCACTCGACCCTGGACTACGCCACCCCAATCAGCTACGAGCAGCACCACCCATCAGCAGCACCCGCGGCCTAACCACCGTGTCCATGAGAGCGGGCAACTCCAACGAGCTGCTCGGCCATCGTCAAGGTTGTCGAAGAGGTCGCCATAGCGGGGATCATCGCGCACCACACCGGACGCCATGGAACCCATCTCAGAGGTATCGGCGGACCGAGGCCTTGTAGCTCCGGTACCCATCCCCGAAGCGGCGTTCCAGGGAGCGCTCCTCCCGGAGTACCACAACCTGAGTCGTTACCAGCACGACCGGTAGGAGCAGAAGCGGCCAGGCGGTGCCGACAACCAACGCGACTCCCACATAGCCGGCGGTCCAGGCGAGGTACATCGGGTTCCTGCTGAAGGCGTACGGTCCGCTGTCGAGGAGTTGGTTCGGCCGGTCCAGGTCGACCTCGGCAGCCACTCGCACCGCCCATGCCCCGAGCCAGAGGCCGGCAAGGATCAGGGGCCACCCGCAACTACGGCCGATCCAGGCGGGCCAGGGCAGGCTCCACGGCCTGACGACCTGGAGGAGGATGCCTGTCCCCAGGCCCACCAGGTGGGCCTCCGGGATCGGGATGTTGCCCCACCGCCGGGCCGGAGCATCCGTCCGTGGGCTCACCCTGCGCGCATCGGGTGGCGGATATCGTTGTCGGCCGTCGGGCCCGGACCGCTGGATGCCCTCCCCGCTCCCGCTCCCGCCACGATCGCGCGGACGACATGCCCGGCGTCCCTGTCCACGCCGGGGAGGAAACCCGAGGACATGGCATAGAGGAAGTGCAGGCCCACGAAGTACAGGCCCGGCTGGCTGGCGACGACCCCGCGGTAGTGGGCCGGCTCATTCCCGTTCTCATCGAAGACCGGGAGGTCGATCCAGGAGAAGTCGGGACCGAACCCGGTGCACCAGATGACGTTGGCCACCTCCAGGATCCGATGGTCTGCCAGGAGGGGGTGGCCGTCGCCGGCCCCGACGACTCTGGGCACGCGCTGGACTCCTGCGGCGGTGAGGTCCTTGGGTTTGACCCGGACCAGTGGCGCGGCGTGGGAGGTGAGCTTGGGGCGCAGTTTGCGGCCGATCGGCGTGTCCACCGTCAGGACGCGATGGCCGATGACCCGGAACAGCAAGGGCTGGAAGACGTACCGTGCCGCCGCGCCCTCGATCCGGAACGGGACATGGCCCGACTCCTTGCCCGCCAGCCAGGTCCGGTGCCGGCCGGCGACCTCGAGGGCGATCTCGGCGCCCGAGTTGCCGGCTCCCACCACCAGGACGCCGCCGTCTTGGAGCTGGGAAGGGTTGCGGTAGCCAGCCGAATGGAGCTGGACGACGTCGGGACTGAGGTCGGTGGCGAAGTGGGGCACCCGGGGGACTTGGAAGCTCGCCATGGCGACCACCACGTTGTCGGCCTTCCAGCTCCGGTCGCCGGCGGCGACCACGAACCTGCCGTCGTCCCTGGACAGCCGGTCCACGCGGACGCCGAGCCGGACCGGGAGCTGGAACCTGGCCGCGTAGGCCTCCAGGTAGTCGGCCACCTGGTCCTTGGTGGGGAAGGTGTGGGCCGGTGCGGGGAACGGCATCCCGGCCAGCGCGTCGTACCGGGCCGGGGTGAACAGGCGAAGCGAATCCCAGCGGTTGCGCCAGGCGTCCCCGCCCCGCTGGTGGGCGTCCAGGATCAGGAACGGCCGTCCTCGCCGGGCCAGGTGGTGGCCGACCGCCAGGCCGGCCTGACCGCCCCCGATGACCACGGTCTCTATGTGCTCTGGCTCCCGCTCGGGCATGTTCGCCTCCCGCTGATGACGCTCGCTTGCTGCCAGCAACGCTACGAGCGGTCGGGGGCGCGGCCGATGGGGAGTTCTCCCCAGGCCGTGAGCCCGTGCTGCATGGCGAACAGGGCGGCCGCCGCGCGGGTGGAGACGCCGATCTTGGCGTAGGCGTTCTGGACGTGGTGGTCGGCGGTCTTGATCGAGATCCCGAGCCGCCGCGCGACCTGCTTGGTCTGCAGGCCGCGAGCGAGCAGGCCGAGCACCTCGGCCTCGCGGTCGGTCAGCCCCGCCGGCCGCCCGATCCGCGGAGCTCGCTGTCCGGCCACCTCCAGCACCGCGGTGACGACGTCGGGGTCGAGCCGTCCGGCAGCGGCCTCCCGGCCGAGGGTCTCGGCGGCCTGTCCCGGCGCGAGCGCCGCCCGGTGCGGCCGCGGCTCGGTCATCGCGTGGTAGGCGTCGGCGGCGGCGAGAAGGCGCGCCGACGGCGTGAGTTCGGCGACGGCGCTTCCGCGGTGGTAGCCCGAGCCGTCGAGCCGCTCGTGGTGGAAGCTGGCGACCGAAGCGAGCGCGGCAAGGAACGGAGAGCGGGTGAGCACCCGCTCTCCGTGGTAGGCATGCAGCCGGACCCGCTCCCAGTCGTCCGGCGTCAGCGGCGCCGCCTTCTGCCAGATGCGGACCGGGACCGCTACCCGCCCGAGATCGTGCACCAGCGCACCGCGCCGGACCTGCACCAGCTCAGCAGCCTGGAGACGGCACTGCTGCGCCGCCGCCGTCGCCAGCTGGGCGACCCCGGCCGAGTGGCCGACCAGGTACGGCGAGGCCAGGTCGGCAAAGTCGCCCATCGCCCCCAGAGCACGGTCGATCGCCTCGCCCTCCAGGGCCAACCGCGGGCCAGGCTCACAGGCCAGCGTCTCCTCCCAAGCGGACGCATCAGCGTCGAACGCCAGAAGCTCCGCAGCCGCGTCGGCCAGCGGGATGGCCACCGCCGGGTCGAACGCGCCCCCCGCCCGCCTCCGGACCACCCGCGCGGCCAACTCCGACCCGCCAAGCATGTGTTGGAACGCGGCGTCGCGGGCCACCGAGGCGATCCGCACCGGCAGCGGGATCTCCTCGCCCCTGGCCCGACCGGGCAGGCCCTTGCCGTCCCAACGCTCGACCAGATACCCGAACAGGCCCTGCATGGACGCGGGCAGCCCGAGCCGATCAGTCAGCATCTGGGCCACCTCGCAGAACGCGGTGATATGACCCTTGAACTCCCGGGCCGCTCTCGGCATACCACGGGCGATCTGCAGGGCCCGCACCGGCGCCGGGCTGCCCGAGCTGGCAAGTGCCCGCATGATCCCCGCCATCATCTCGGGCTTCGACCCGAACCTGGCCGGCATAGCAAAGGTCGTCAGCGCGTCATCATCGCCGAAGGTCTCGGCGGCGACCTCCGCATCAGCGGTGCAGCCCACGTAGAACAACAGGCACGCATAGTAGGTCTGCGACGCCGTGTCCGAGTCGACGCCCAAGCGCTCGCCCAGCCGCATCGCCAACAGCGTGCTCTGCAAGCCGTGCTCGAGGTCCACCCCGATCCCCAGGTCCGTCGCCAGCGACAGCGCCGCCATCACCTCAGCGGCACGGACCCGTTCCCCGCCCCGGGACACTGCATCTGCCACCATTGGACAGTACCCGGGTCCCTGGTTCTAGCGCGAATGGTGTTGTGAAACGACCTCTTATTGAGTTTTCACACTTGAAGTGATGCTCGTTGGCTGCGAAGGCGCAGGTCACGGGGTTGATGTCCTGTCACCCTGACTCCGAAAACTCAATAGTCCTCCTGCTTACGCTGCAAGGCCCCGCCGCCGCCGCTACCGTGCCATTCACAACGGACGCGAGCGGTCGCAAGCGGACATCCACGGACGATTCCACGACCGCCATGACCTGCGCCGTTAGTCATCCGATCAGGTAGCAACCCTACCTGATCTGGCTTTGAAAGCCGGTGGCAACGCGGACTCATTCTAGACCCTCAATACGGACAGCGCTGAGAGCGCTCCCGTGCCTACTCCGAGTGGTCTTCTGGCAAGCACCGCTGAGAGCCAGGTCGAGAAGACTGTTTGCACTGGTGGGCGTGACAGGTTTCGAACCTGTGGCCTCTGCCGTGTGAAGGCAGCGCTCTCCCGCTGAGCTACACGCCCGTGGTGGGGGCGAGTCTAGGGGGGTTCGGCCTGGGGTCGCAACGGGTCAGGTGTCGAGGCGTTCCTGCAGGTGGACGGTGACGGTGTCGCCGGCTTGCTTGCCGATGGCGTTGCGGATGTCGGCCTTGACAGGGAGCTTGTGGGTGCCGTCGCCGAGGGCCATGAAGGAGCTCTGGAAGGGGTGGCCGTCGATGGTGCCGCGGACCTTGACCAGGCCCCGGGTGCCGAAGAACTCGACCGACTCGGGCCAGACGAGGTAGGTCCAGCCGCCCGGGTTGGGGCTCTTCTGAAGCGTGGCGGTGAACTGGGTGTCCACGTCGTTCCTCCTCAGGTCCATTCGACCAGGATCAGGGAGTTGCCGTCGGGGTCGCGCAGGCTGAACATCGCGGGCGCGTCGGGGATCCGCATGACCTCGGGGTCGACGTCGACGCCGTCGGCCCGCAGGGTGGTGTGGTCGGCGGTGGCGTCCTCGGTGGCCAGGCGGATGCCGGTGGGGACGCCGGCCGGGACCAGGGCGATGGTCGTCAGGGACCCGGGTGGGGCGACCTCGATCCAGCGGCCGGCGCCGAAGGGCAGGTCGCGGCGCTTCTCGAAGCCGAGCTTGCCGACGTAGAACTCGAGGGCCCGGTTCTGGTCGGTGACGGGGACGCCGACCGTCCCGACGCCGACGATGCGGGTGGTTCCGCTCATGCTGCCTCCTTGTTGGTGGTGGCTCACCAGGTGGTCGAAGCTGCCGGGCTAGTCTCGACATGTCCAGCGACAGCATGCTGAACGAATCTTGGGGAGGCAGCGGTGAAGTACCTGGTCCTGATCTGGAGCAACCCGGCATCCCGGGCGATCTGGGAGAGCTTCAGCGACGAGCAGCGGGCGGATGGCTTCCGCTACTACGCCGCCCTCACCGAGGAGCTGGCCGCGAACGGGGAGCTGATCGTCTCCGAGGCCCTGGCCGACGGCTCGCTGACCCGCCGGGTGTCGGTCCGCGACGGGCGGACGCTGACCAGCGACGGCCCGTTCGCCGAGGCCAAGGAGCTGCTGGCCGGTTTCTTCCTGCTGGAGTGCGACAGCATGGACCGGGCCGTCGAGATCGCCGGCCGGGTCCCCGAGGCCGAGCTCGGCCTGGTCGAGGTGCGGCCCGTCCTCCAGCTCGGCGGGATGGAGATGTGAGCACCCCGGCCGAGGTCGAGGGCCTCCTCCGGGAGCTGTCACCCCAGGTCCTGGGGGCCCTCGTCCGGCGCTACGGCGACTTCGACGGCGGCGAGGACGCCGTCCAGGAGGCGCTGCTGGCGGCGGCCAGGCAGTGGCCGGCCGAGGGGACCCCGGCCAACCCCAAGGGATGGCTGACCACGGTCGCCTCCCGCCGGTGGGTCGAGCGGTGGCGCCAGGACGCCGCCCGGCGCCGCCGGGAGGAGACCGCCGCCGGCCTGGCGCCACCGCAGGCCGACCCCGCCCCGGCGGTCGACGACACCCTCACCCTGCTGCTGCTGTGCTGCCACCCGTCGCTCACCCAGGCGTCGCAGGTGGCGCTGACCCTGCGGGCGGTCGGCGGGCTGACCACGGCCGAGATCGCCCGCGCCCTCCTGGTCCCCGAGGCCACCGTGGCCCAGCGGATCAGCCGGGCCAAGCAGCGGATCAAGGCCAGCGGGGCCGAGTTCCGGCTGCCCGACGAGGCCGAGCGCTCCGACCGGCTCGTGGCCGTGCTCCAGGTCCTGTACCTCATCTTCAACGAGGGCTACACGGCCAGCTCGGGGACGGCGCTGCACCGGGTCGAGCTCACCGGTGAGGCGATCCGCCTGACCCGCCAGCTCCACAACCGGCTGCCCGACGACGGCGAGGTGGCCGGGCTGCTGGCCCTGATGCTGCTCACCGACGCCCGCCGGCCGGCCCGCACCGGCCCCGGTGGCGCCCTGATCCCGCTGGCCGAGCAGGACCGGAGCCGCTGGGACGCCCAGGCCGTCGCCGAGGGGGTCGCCCTGATCACCCGGGCCCTGGCCTCGGCGCCGGTCGGCCCCTACCAGCTCCAGGCGGCCATCGCCGCCGTCCACGACGAGGCGGCCCGCTTCGAGGACACCGACTGGGACCAGATCCTCGGCCTCTACGAGCTGCTGGACCGGCTGGCCCCGGGGCCGATCGTCACCCTCAACCGCGTCGTGGCCGTGGCCATGGTCCACGGCCCCGAGGCCGGGCTGGGGCAGCTGGCGGCGGCCGAGGCCGACCCGGCCCTCGCCGGCCACCACCGGGTCGACGCCGTCCGCGCCCACCTGCTCGAGCTCGCCGGCGACCACGAGGCCGCCCACGCCGCCTACCGCCTGGCCGCCCGCCGCACCCTCAGCCTCGCCGAGCAGCGCTATCTCCAGTCCCGGGCGGCCCGCCTCCGGCCCCCGGCTCGCGCCTGACCCCGCGCCTGACCGGGACCCCGGCGGTGTCATCCAGCTGACGTCCCTCCCAGCTCGCCGGGCGTATTCTGGACCTGGAGGCATGTGGCGATGGACTCGATCATCTGGATCATCGCGGCGGCGGTCCTCGGGATCGCCGAGATCCTCACCCTGACCGCGGCCCTGGGGCTGCTGGCCGTGGCCGCCCTGGCGGCGGCGTTGGTGGCCGCCCTGGGCGGCGGCGTCCCCTTCCAGCTGGTCGTCTTCGCGGTGGTCGCCGTGGCCGGGCTGGCCCTGGTGCGGCCGCTGCTGCGGCGACAGCTCCGGCCCCGGCTGGGGCCGCAGCACCGCTTCGGGGTGGCGGCCCTGGTCGGCCGGCAGGCGCGGGTCGTCCAGGAGGTCACCGGGCATGCCGGCCGGGTGCGGATCGGCGGCGAGGAGTGGTCGGCCCGCGCCTATGACGAGTCGCTGGTGATCCCGGCCGGGGCCACCGTCGACGTAATCGAGATCGAGGGCGCGACCGCCCTCGTCTACCCGCGGGAGTGACAGATGGAAGCCCTGATCGTCGCCGTTGTGGTCGCGCTGCTGGCCGCGTTGGTGGTGGTCCGCTCGGTACGGATCGTGCCCCAGGCGCGGGCCCGCAACGTGGAGCGGCTCGGCCGCTACAACCGGACCCTCGAGCCGGGTCTGAACTTCGTGATCCCGTTCGTCGACCGGGTGCGGCAGACCATCGACCTGCGCGAGCAGGTGGTGTCGTTCCAGCCCCAGCCCGTGATCACCGAGGACAACCTGGTCGTCAACATCGACACCGTCCTCTACTTCCATGTCACCGACGCCCGGGCGGCGGCCTACGAGATCTCCAACTTCATCCAGGCGGCCGAGCAGCTGACCGTGACCACCCTGCGCAACGTGATCGGCGGCATGGAGCTGGAGGAGACCCTGACCTCCCGGGAGAAGATCAACAGCGAGCTGCGGGGCGTCCTCGACGAGGCCACCGGCAAGTGGGGGATCCGGGTCAACCGGGTCGAGATCAAGGCGATCGACCCGCCAGCCCCGATCAAGCAGGCCATGGAGAAGCAGATGCGGGCCGACCGGGACAAGCGGGCGGCCATCCTGACCGCCGAGGGCGTCCGGCAGTCGCAGATCCTGACCGCCGAGGGTGAGAAGCAGAGCGCCATCCTGCGGGCCGAGGGCGAGCGCCAGGCGGCCATCCTCAAGGCCGAGGGCCAGGCACAGGCGATCGGCACCGTGTTCCAGGCCGTGCACGAGAACGACCCTGACCCCAAGCTGCTCGCCTACCAGTACCTCCAGACCCTGCCCCAGCTGGCCCAGAGCGAGGGCAACACCTTCTGGGTCATCCCCAGCGAGGTGACCAGCGCCCTGCGGTCGATCAGCCGGGCCTTCGCGGGGGAGGAGGAGCCACCGGCCGCCGGCCCGCAGCCCCAGGCCGAGCCCCCCAGGCGGATCGGCCCGCCGGGGGCCGCCGGGCGGTCGTGACCGACGCGGAACGGGTCCGGGTCGACCGCTGGTTGTGGGCGGTGCGGCTGACCAAGACCCGTTCGGGGGCCGCCCAGGCCTGCCGGGCCGGGCACGTGCAGGTCAACGGCGTCCGGGTCAAGCCGGCGTCGCCGGTCAAGGCCGGGGACACCGTCCGGCTGCGGGTCGGCGACCGGGAGCGGGTGGTCGAGGCCGTGCGGCTGCTCGAGACCCGGGTCGGGGCCGAGGTCGCGGCCACCTGCCTGATCGACCGCAGCCCGCCCCCGCCGCCACGCGAGCCGTCGTTCCGGCAGGGCTGGCGCGACCCCGGGATGGGCCGCCCGACCAAGCGCGACCGTCGCCTCCTCGACCGCACCCGCGGCCGGAGAGGGTAGGAGAGCGCGGGCCCGACCGCGCCCGGCGCTACTGCAGCCGCATCCGCTCCAGCCAGGTGTCCAGCACCGCCGGGTCGCCGAGCACCTCGACGCCCTCGCTGTCTGGCGGCAGGCGGCGGGTGACGACCCGGAGCAGGTCGGCCAGCGGGGCCCGGACGGCCACGGTGGCCTTCTCGTGGGCGTGGCGCCAGCGGAAGGTCGGGAGGTCCAGCTCGACCAGCCACTCGGCGGGCAGGCCGGGGTCGGCGCCGGTGCCGTGGAGGTGGACGGTCCCCCCGGGCTCCGGCCCGGCGCCCCCGGCGGCCTCGGCCGCCGCCAGCCCGCTCAGCAGGTCCAGGAACTCGTCCACGGCGTCCACGGCCAGGTCCCCGTCGACGGTGTAGGCGGCGCCGACCGTGCCGGCGGCGTCGGCGCGGTGGACGACGATGTCCTGGGCGGCGCGGCGGGCCCAGGCCGCGGTCGGCCAGCGGACCGTCCAGAGCCGGGCCTCGGCGTCCGGGCCGGCCGACCGCAGGGTGGCCGCGGCCGCGGTGGCCGCCTCGGCCAGCCAGGCGTCAAGGGCGGCCGGGTCGTCGCCGGACGGCCCGGCGTGGCCGGGGACCTCCCGCGCCGGCTCGGTGACGGGGACGCCGGTGCGGACGGCCTGCTCGAGCGCGCGGAGGTTGCCGCCGACGTGGCGCAGCAGGTCGGCCAGGTCCCAGTCCGGGGTGGTGGGCACCGTTGCCGACAGGTCGGCCCCGGCCACGACCTCGCGGAGCAGGCCGGTCTGGCCGACGATCTCGTCGCACAAGCGGTCGTGGGGCAGGCTGGTCATGGTTGCCGGCGTGGTTGTTGGCTGTCCGGGCGTGACCCTACCATCGGGCGTCATGGAGGCACCCAAGCCGGTCCTGCTCACGGTCGACGACGACCCGGGCGTGTCGCGGGCGGTCGCCCGTGACCTCCGCCGGCGCTACGGGCGGGACTTCCGGATCGTGCGCGCCGAGTCCGGGCCCCAGGCGCTGGAGGCCCTGCGCGAGATCAAGCTCCGCGGCGACCAGGTGGCCCTGCTCCTGGCCGACTACCGGATGCCGAAGCTGAGCGGGCTGGAGTTCCTGGAGCAGGCCATGGACCTGTTCCCGAACGCCCGGCGGGCCCTGCTGACCGCCTACGCCGACACCGACGCCGCCATCCAGGCCATCAACGTGATCGACCTCGACCACTACCTGCTCAAGCCGTGGGAGCCGCCGGAGGAGAAGCTCTACCCGGTGGTGGACGAGCTGATCGAGCTGTGGCGCGACGCCGGGGACGATCCCGTGCGCGCGACCCAGGTCGTCGGGCACCGCTGGTCGGCGCGCTCCTACGAGGTGCGCGACTTCCTGGCCCGCAACTCGGTGTCGTACCGCTGGTTCGCCGCCGACGAGCCCGAGGGCCGGCGCCTGCTCGAGGCGGCCGGGCTCGACGAGACCAGCATCCCCCTGGTCGTCACCCCCGACGGCGAGTCCCTGGTCGACCCCGGCGTCGAGGACCTGGCGGCCAAGGTCGGCCTGTCGACCACCCCGGCCACCGGCTTCTACGACACGGTGATCGTCGGCGGCGGCCCGGCCGGGCTGGGCGCGGCCGTCTACGCCGCCTCCGAGGGGCTGCGGACCGTCCTGGTCGAGCGGGAGGCGACCGGCGGGCAGGCCGGCCAGAGCACCCGGATCGAGAACTACCTCGGCTTCCCCGACGGCATCAGCGGCACGCAGCTGACCGGGCGGGCGCGGCGGCAGGCGAGCCGGTTCGGGGCCGAGATCCTCACCGCGGCCGACGTCACCGGCCTGGAGACGCGCGGGTCGTCGCGGGTGGTCCACTTCGCCGACGGCGCCGAGGTCGCCGCCCACACCGTGGTCCTGGCCACCGGGGTCGCCTACCACACCCTGGACGCGCCCGGCGTCGACCGGCTCACCGGCCGCGGGGTGTTCTACGGGTCGGCGGCCACCGAGGCCCCGGCCTGCGCGGACGAGGACGTGTACGTGGTCGGGGGCGCCAACTCGGCCGGGCAGGCGGCCGTGTTCCTTTCCCGGCACGCCCGCCGGGTCACCCTGCTGGTCCGGGCCGACGGCCTGGAGCGGTCGATGTCGTACTACCTCATCCGCCAGATCCGCGACACCGCCAACATCCAGGTCCGCCCGAACACCGCGGTCACCGGGGCGGCCGGGGACGAGCACCTGGAGCGCCTGCGCCTGTGCGACACCACCCGCGGCACCGAGGAGGAGGTGGCCACCGGGTTCCTGTTCGTGTTCATCGGGGCCGCGCCCTGCACCGACTGGCTGGCCGGGGTGGTCCGGCGCGACCCCCGCGGGTTCGTGGTCACCGGCCCCGACCTGCTGGACGGGGGCAGGCGGCCGCGGGGCTGGCCGCTGCGGCGCGACCCCTGGTACCTGGAGACGAGCATCCCCGGGGTGTTCGCGGCCGGCGACGCCCGGGCCAGCTCGGTCAAGCGGGTCGCCTCGGCGGTGGGGGAGGGGGCCATGGCCATCCAGCTCGTCCACCGCTACCTGGAGGCCCCGTGAGCGGGCGGCTCGGCCCCGGCGAGCTGCGCGAGCTGTTCCTGTTCGAGAAGCTCGACGAGGACCAGCTGGAGTGGCTGGCCGAGCGGGGCGAGCTCGCCGACTACCAGGCCGGCGAAACGATCTACCGGGCCGGCGAGCCCGCGGAGCGGCTGTTCGTGCTGCTCGAGGGCACCCTGTCGATGCTCATGCGGGGCGGCGGGGCCGAGTTCGAGGTCAACCGGACCAGCCACCGCGGCACCTACGCCGGGGCGTTCTTCGCCTATCTGGACCTGCCCCTGGCCCGCTCGTACGCGGGCAGCCTCCGCGCGGTCACCGACTGCCGCTTCTGGGTCCTGTCCGCGGCCGACTTCGGCTGGGCCGTGCGCGAGTGGTTCCCGATGGCCACCCACATGCTGGAGGGCTTCGCCGTCCAGGGGATGGGCTCCCAGCAGACCGTCAGCACCCGGGAGCGGCTGGTCGCCCTGGGCACGGTCACCGCCGGCCTCACCCACGAGCTCAACAACCCGGCCACCGCCGCCGCCCGGGCCACCGCCACCCTGTCCGAGCGGCTCGCCGGCTTCTGGGACGGGCTGGCCGCCCTGGCCGCGGCCGGCGTCGCCGCCGGGCAGCTGGCCGCCCTGGCCGACCTGGTGGGCGAGGCCGCCGCCGGCCGGGCCGAGCAGGTGCCGCTGTCCCCGCTCGAGGCCTCGGACCGCGAGGACGAGCTCGGCGGCTGGCTGGAGGCCCACGGCGTCGACGGCGCCTGGGACCTGGCCCCGCCGCTGGTCGCGGCCGGCGTCGGCACCGGCTGGCTGGAGCGGGTGGCCGCCGCCGTCCCGGCCGGGGCCCTGCCCCGGGCGGTCGGGCTGGCCGCCACCACCTGCGAGGCCGGGAGCCTGCTGGAGGAGGTCGGCGAGGCCACCCGGCGCATCTCGGCCCTGGTCGGCGCGGCCAAGCAGTACAGCCAGATGGACCGCAGCCCCCTCCAGCAGGTCGACGTCCACGACGGGCTGGAGTCCACCCTGACCATGCTCAAGCACAAGCTGGAGACCGGCATCGAGGTCGTCCGCGACTACGACCGGTCCCTGCCCGAGGTCGCCGCCTACGCCGGCGAGCTCAACCAGGTCTGGACCAACCTGGTCGAGAACGCCGCCGACGCCATGGAGGCCATGGACGGCCGCGGCCGGCTCACCGTCCGCACCGGCCGCGACGGCGACCGGGTCCTGGTCGAGATCGGCGACAACGGCCCCGGCGTGCCCGCGGCGGCCGCCGCCCACCTGTTCGAGCCCTTCTACACCACCAAGCCGGTGGGCCGGGGCACCGGCCTGGGGCTCGACATCTGCTGGCGGATCGTGGTCAGCCGCCACCACGGCGACCTGCGGTTCACCTCGGAGCCGGGCGACACCCGCTTCCAGGTCCTGCTGCCCCTGACCCAGGACAGCTGACCGGGCCGGTCAGTCGTCGCCGGCCGGTCGGCGGGGCTGGGCGCCCGGGGCCGCCTCCAGCAGGCGCAGGAAGGCGTCGTTCCAGCCCTGGACGAGGTTGCCGAAGGCCTCGGGCTGGGCCGCGCCCAGCGGGGCCAGCATCGCCCTGGCCAGCTCCATCTGGGCCTGGGTGGCGGTGGTGAAGCTCTCAAGGGCGGCCTGGACGAGCCGGGTGCTGCGCTCCTGGGCGGCGCCGGCCCGCTCGACCACCTCCCGGAAGGCCTCCAGGCTCTGGCGCATGGCCTGGTTGGCCTCCTCCTGGCTGACCAGGGCCCGCTCGGTCGCGGTCAGGGTCGACGACAGCGCCTCCAGGGCGGCCCGGCCGCCCTCGACCTGGTCGGCCACCAGCTCGCGCAGGGCGTCGGCCCACGCCTGGGCCAGTTCGAGGCTGCGCTCCTGGGCGGCCACCGTGGCCCGGGCGATCTCGCCGAAAGGCAGGGCGCCGAAGCCCTCGTCTGCTGTTCCGGTCATGGGCACCTCCCAACCGTTCAGGTGACGACGATACCGGGCATACTGCAGCTTGAACGATCAGGTGTCGGGCCGGGAGGCGGGGAGCCATGACCAGGACCAGGAACCGGAACGGATCGCCCCGGGTGGTCGTCGTCGGCAGCGGGTTCGCCGGCCTCAACGCCGTTAAGGCCCTGGCCAAGGTCAAGCCGCCGGTCAAGGTCACCCTGCTCGAGCAGCACAACTACCACCTGTTCCAGCCGCTGCTGTACCAGCTGGCCACCGGGCTGGTCCAGCCGGCCGACATCGCCCACCCGGTGCGGGGGATCGTCCGCCGCTACCGGCGGACGTCGGTCCGCATGGCCACCGTCTCCGGGGTCGACCTCGACGCCAAGGAGGTACTGACCGAGGAGGGCGGGCGCTTCCCCTACGACTACCTGGTCCTGGCCGCGGGCGCGACCACCAACACCTTCGGGATCCCGGGGGTCGAGGAGCACAGCTTCCCGCTCAAGACCATGCCCGACGCGCTGCGGCTCCGGGCCCACCTGCTGCGCCAGTTCGAGCTGGCCGAGAACGACCCCGGCGAGATCGCCAAGGGCGCCCTGACCGTGGTCGTGGTCGGCGGCGGCCCCACCGGGGTGGAGATGGCCGGGGCCCTGCACGAGCTGTTCAAGCACGTGCTGGTCCACGACTTCCCCGACCTGGACATCGACCAGGCCCGGGTGGTGCTGCTGGAGGCGATGGACCACCTGCTGGCCCCGTTCCATCCCAGCTCCCGCCAGCACGCCCTCGACACCCTGAACAAGCGCGGGGTCGAGGTCCGGCTCAGCTCGGCCATGGAGCGGGCCACCCCGGACGAGGTCGTCCTCAAGGACGGCACCGTCATCCCGACCCGGACCCTGATCTGGGGGGCCGGGGTCCGGGCCCACCCGCTGGCCGACGTGCTCGGCCTGGAGCAGACCCGCGGAGGGCGCATCCTGGTCGGCGAGGACCTGAGCGTTCCCGGCCGGCCCGAGGTGTTCGTGGTCGGCGACCTGGCCGGGGCCGGCGACGGCAAGGGCGGGCTGCTGCCCCAGGTCGCCCAGCCGGCCATCCAGGAGGCCAGGCACGCCGCCCTGAACATCGGGCGGACCCTCAACGGCGAGCCCCGGACCTCCTTCGAGTACAAGGACAAGGGGACGATGGCCACCATCGGGCGCAACGCCGCCGTGACCGAGCTGCCCAGCGGGGCCCGGTTCAAGGGGGCGCTCGCCTGGTACATGTGGCTGGCCCTGCACCTGGCCTACATCATCGGGTTCCGCAGCCGGGTGGTCGTGCTGGTCAACTGGATCTGGAGCTACCTCACCTACGACCGCCACGCCCGCATCATCGTGGCCGTGGAGGCGAACCCGCCCCGGGCCCTGGAGCCGCCCCGGCCCGCGGCCCAGCCCGCCTCGGCCCCGCGCCGGCGCTAGATCGCCGACAGGGCCAGGGAGGCGGCGGACCCGGCCACCACCATGGGGCCGGTGAGGACGCCCTCGACCGGCCGCCCCCAGAAGAAGGCGTCAAGCACGAGGGGCCGCCCGGGCCCGGGCGGCGCGGTCGGCGACGGCGGCGACCATGGCCGCGGTGCCGGCGCCGGTCACCGACCCGATGACCACGTCGCCGGGGTAGTGGACGCCGGTGTGGACCCGGGAGTAGGCGACGGCCGCGGCCAGCAGGCGGATCGGCACGGCCAGGACGGGCAGGTG
>DASZON010000055.1:0-4320 GCA_035550755.1 Actinomycetota bacterium
TGGTCACCGCCTGGGCCGCCGGCCGGCGGGCCTGGGCGCTGGCGGTGGTCGCCTGGTTCGGGATCACCCCGCTGCTGTTCGTGGCCCTGGCCGACGTCCCCCGCCCGTTCGCCGCCCAGGTCCTCTACGGCGCCGTCTCCGACCTGTCGTTGCTGGCGGCGCTGCTGCTGCTGGGGGAGGCGATCCGCGGGCGGCGCCTGCTCCAGGCCGAGCAGGAGCGCTCCGAGGGGCTGCTCCTCAACGTCCTCCCAGCCCCGATCGCGGCCCGGCTCAAGCAGGGCGAGGGGGTCATCGCCGACCGCTTCCCCGAGGTCACGGTCCTGTTCGCCGACCTCGTCGACTTCACTGCGAGCAGCGACCGGAGCAGCCCGGAACGGGTCGTGGAGGTCCTGGCCGGCCTCTTCGCCGCCTCCGACCGGCTGGCCGAACGACTCGGCCTGGAGAAGATCAAGACCATCGGCGACGCCTACATGGTGGTCGGGGGGCTGCCCGAGCCACGCCCCGACCACGCCCAGGCGGTGGCCGAGATGGCCCTGGCTCTGCGCGAGGAGGCCGACCGGCACCTCGACCCGGCGGGCCGGCCGCTCCAGGTCCGCATCGGCATCGACTCCGGCCCGGTGGTCGCCGGGGTGATCGGTACCGCCAAGTTCAGCTACGACCTGTGGGGTGACACCGTGAACACGGCCAGCCGCATGGAGTCCACCGGGACCGCCGGCTGCATCCAGGTGACCGAGCGGACCTACCGGCGTCTCCGCGGCTCCTACCGCTTCGAACCCCGCGGCGCCGTCCAGGTCAAGGGCAAGGGCGAGCTGGTCACCTGGTACCTGGTCGGCCGGGACGGCGTCAGCGGTCAGTGACCCGACACCGCGGCGGCCCAGTCGACCGCCGGCCTGGCGCCGGCGAGGAACCACACGAGCAGGGCGTTCACCACCTCGGGGTTCTCGACCGGCAGGGCGTGGGTGCCGGGCAGGACGGCGAGGCGGCCATGGGGGAGGGCGGTGGCCACGGCGGCACCGTGCTCCAGGGTGACCTCGTCGCGGTCGCCCTGGAGGACCAGGGCGGGGGCGGTGACCGTGGCCAGCGACGCCAGGTCGAGCTCGGGCTCGGTGGCCAGCATCCGCAGGGTCTTGGCGTAGACCTCCGGGAAGTGGCCGGGGCCGTCGGGTGAGACCTGGTCGTACTCGGTCCGCAGGAACGCCATCACCCGGTCGCCGCCGGCGGCGAGCTGGTCGGTCATGCCGCCGCTGACCTTGCCGGAGGAGTTGTAGTTCTGGCCGATCAGGACCAGCCGGTCCACCAGGTCGGGGCGGCGCTGGGCGACCAGCAGGGCCACCACCGCCCCGTCGCTCCAGCCCACCAGGTGCGCCGGCCCGACGGCGACCTCGTCGAGGTAGGCCACGGTGTCGTCGGCCATGACGCCGTAGGTCAGGGGGCCGGGCACGTCCGGGGTGTGGGCGTGGCCCCGGCGTTCGGGGACATGCACCCGGTAGCCGGCCCTGACCAGGGCCGGAGCCTGCGCCGCCCACGACGAGGCTCCCGCGAACGCCCCGTGCAGGAGCACGACCGGCGGTCCCTCGCCGTCCACCTCGTGCCAGGTCGGCAGCCCGTTCACGTCCACGTAGGTCATCGGATCGCTCCTCTCGGTCGGTCGAGGATCGCGCGGGCCGGGGCCCGTCGCAACGGTTCCTGGTAGCCACCACAACCGGCTTCCAGCCGCCCGGGAGCGCAATTGGGCGCTGGCGTCGACGACACGGCGGCTCGGCGGCGCGACCCTTGAGGCGTCAGGCATGTCACGGCCTACGGGAAGGAGGCCTCCGATGCGCAACCGGGACACCGGGGTGCTCGCACTCGGACGATTCCTGGCGGTGGAGCAGTACTGCCAGTCGACCCAGCCGTTCTCGACCCATCCCCCTGTGCGGCGCTCCCCCCCGGCCGGGATGCCGGTCCCGCCGAGCGGCGCCCGGCCGCCGGCGCGGCCGGCCCACGGGTAGGCCGCCCAGCGGCGGCGACGAGTTTCCAGCTAGCCGGTATGCGCCCCGACAGTCTGTCCTGCGATCCTGAGGCCATGTTGCGCTGCCTGATCGTCGACGACAGCCTCCGTTTCCTGGACGCCGCCCGCGGCCTCCTGGAGGGCCAGGGGGTCACGGTCGTCGGCCAGGCCTCCAGCAGCGCCGAAGCCCTCCAGCGGGCCGAGGAGCTGCGCCCGGACGTCACCCTGCTCGACATCGACCTGGGCGGCGAGAGCGGCCTGGAGCTCGCCCGGCGCCTCCAGGACCAGGCCGGCCCGTCCCCGGCTCCGGTGATCCTCATCTCGACCCACGCTGAGCAGGACTACGCCGAGCTGATCGCGGCCAGCCCGGCCATCGGGTTCCTGCCCAAGACGGCCCTGTCCGCCGACGCCATCCGGGGCCTGCTGGCCGGCCGTGGCGACGGCGCCTCTTACCGCTAGCAGGGATCCGAGACTCCGGTTGGCCGCGATGCCGCCGCCCCCTCCCGTCGCGATCCTGACGACGACGCTGTGTCCCCGAGAGATGGAGCGGCGATGGGCGGACTTCGAGGCTGGCGCCGTGGGCTGCTGGTCGCCCTTGCGGGGGTGCTGCTGGCGGCCTGCGGCGCCACCACCGGCGGCGGCAGCGGCGGCGGCACGCCGACGCTGAACTGGTACATCTTCCACGAGCCCTCCGGCAGCTTCGCCGCCGCCGCGGCCAGCTGCTCGGCCGCCTCCGGCGGCGAGTACACCATCCAGATCCGGGAGCTCCCGACGGCCGCCGACGGCCAGCGCGAGCAGCTGGTCCGGCGCAGCGCGGCCAGGGACAGCTCCCTGGACATCCTCGGCCTCGACGTGGTCTGGGAGGCCGAGTTCGCCGAGGCCGGCTGGATCCAGCCCTGGACCGGGGCGGCGCGCCGCCAGGTCGAGCAGGACGCCGTCAAGGCCGCCCTCGACACCGCCACCTGGAAGGGCCAGCTGGTGGCTGCCCCCTTCAACAGCAACACCCAGCTGCTGTGGTACCGCAAGGACCTGGTCCCGCACCCGCCCACCACCTGGTCCGAGATGATCAGCCAGGCCGAGGCCCTGGCCCGCCAGGGCAAGCCCCACCTGATCGAGATCCAGGGGGCCTCCTACGAGGGCTACACCGTCTGGGTCAACGCCATGGTGGCCTCGGCCGGCGGGCAGATCCTCTCCGAGGACGGCCAGCACGTCATCCTGGGGCCGCCGGCCGCCAAGGGCATCTCGCTCATCGGGCAGCTCGCCCGCTCGCCCGCGGCCGACCCGTCGCTGGGCGTCCAGATGGAGGACGAGAACCGGCTCGCCTTCGAGACCGGCAAGGCCGCGTTCGAGATCAACTACCCGTTCGTCTACCCGTCCGCCCAGGAGAACGCGCCCGCCATCGCCAAGCAGATGGGCTGGGCCGAGTACCCGCGGGTCGACGCGAAGCTGCCCTCGCGGCCTCCGGTCGGGGGCATCGACCTGGCCGTCAGCGCCTACAGCCGGCACAAGCAGCAGGCCTTCGACGCCATCAACTGCCTGCGCGACCGGGCCAACCAGCTCCGCAACGCCGTCAAGGGCGGGCTGCCGCCGACCCTGGCCAGCCTGTACCGGGACCCGCGGCTCATCAAGGGGGGCTACCCGTTCGCGGCCGAGATCCTTGACTCCCTGCAGCGTGGCGGCGTCCGCCCCAAGACCCCCGCCTACCAGTCGGTCTCGGCCGCCATCTCCACCACCCTGTACCCGCCGGCCTCGGCCGGCCCCGGCAAGCTTCCCCAGCTCCGCGGCCAGCTGCAGGACGCCATCGACTCCAAGGGGCTGATCACATGACCGTGCACCCGGGCGCCACCGGGGTCGCTCAGGCGCCGCCGCAGGCGCAGCCACGGCACCGGCGGGCCGCCTCGCTGTCGGAGGGCGCCCGGGCCGAGCGCCGGCTCGGCTGGCTGCTGTGCGCGCCCGCCGTGGTCGTCATGCTGGCCGTCACCGCCTACCCGATCGGCTACGCCGTCTGGCTGTCGCTGCAGCGCTACGACCTGCGCTTCCCGGCCGAGCGGCAGTTCATCGGCCTGGCCAACTACGTCACCGTGCTCACCAGCAACCTGTGGTGGACCGCGTTCGGCGTCACCCTGTTCATCACCGTCGTGTCGGTGGTCGTCGAGCTGGTCCTGGGCATGGGGCTGGCCATGATCATGCGCTGGGCCCTGGTCGGGCGGGGCGCGGTCCGCACCGCGATCCTGATCCCCTACGGGATCGTCACCGTGGTCGCCGCCTACAGCTGGCAGTACGCCTGGACCCCGGGCACCGGCTACCTGGCCAACCTCCTGCCCGCGGGC
>DASZON010000056.1:0-4230 GCA_035550755.1 Actinomycetota bacterium
CCGGCTGTGGGGGACCGTCTACCTGGACGACGACGAGGCGTTCGAGCTGTGGCGCCGGTACCTCCCGGCCGAGCGCATCCAGCGCCTCGGCAAGGAGGACAACTACTGGGACATGGGCGTCCCCGGCCCCTGCGGCCCCTGCTCGGAGATCCACTACGACCGCGGCCCCAGCTTCGGCCCCGGCGGCGGCCCGGCCAGCGAGTCCGACCGCTACCTGGAGATCTGGAACCTGGTGTTCATGCAGAACATCCGGGGCGAGGGCCAGGGCAAGGACTACCCCATCATCGGCGAGCTGCCCGAGAAGAACATCGACACCGGCATGGGCCTGGAGCGGGTGGCCACGCTGCTCCAGGGGGCCGACTCGATGTACGAGACCGACCTGTTCGCCCCCGTGCTGGCCGAGGTCCAGAAGCTGTCCGGGGCCCCGTACGGCCAGGAGCAGCGGATCGACCGCAGCCTGCGGATCGTCGCCGAGCACGGCCGCACGGGCAGCTTCCTGATCGCCGACGGGGTCCTGCCCTCCAACGAGGGCCGCGGCTACATCCTGCGCCGGCTGCTGCGCCGCTCGGTCCGGCACCTGCGCCTGCTCGGGGTCGAGGACCCGGCCCTGGCCCAGGTCTGCCAGCAGGTGGTGGCCAACCTGGGCGAGGCCTGGCCCGAGCTGGTCGCCCAGCGGTCGCTGATCGAACAGGTGGTGGCCAGCGAGGAGGAGTCCTTCTCAAGGACCCTGCGCCAGGGCTCGACCCTGCTCGAGGGGGCGATCCGCCGGACCCGTGAGCAGGGCGCGGCCATGCTCGGTGGCGACACCGCCTTCCAGCTCCACGACACCTACGGGTTCCCCTACGAGCTGACCCTGGAGGCGGCCGCCGAGGCCGGGCTGGAGGTCGACGCCGACCGCTTCCGGCAGCTCATGGACGACCAGCGCCGCCGGGCCAAGGAGGCCCGCCGGGAGCTGGACGCCGACCTGCGCCGGCTCGACTCCTACCGGGACCTGTCCAGCCGCCACGGCCGTACCACCTTCGTCGGCTACGAGACCACCACCGCCGACGCCAACATCCTCGGGCTGCTGCGCGACGGCGAGGAGCTGGACGCGGCCGGCGAGGGCGACCAGGTCGAGCTGATCCTCGACCGGACCCCGTTCTACGCCGAGGGCGGCGGCCAGGTCGGCGACACCGGGCTGGTCCGCACCGCCGGTGGGGCCGTACTCCAGGTCACCGACACCCGGCCCGGCCTGGAGGGCTTCTACGTCCACTCGGCCCGGGTGGTGTCGGGCGAGGCCCGGACCGGCGAGCAGGCCCACGCCGAGGTCGACGCCGACCGCCGCGAGGCCGTGACCCGCAGCCACACCGCCACCCACACCCTCCACTGGGCGCTCCGCGACCAGCTGGGCGAGCACGCCCGCCAGCAGGGGTCGCTGGTCGACGCGGGCCGGCTGCGCTTCGACTTCGCCCACTTCCAGGCCGTCCCGGCCGAGCGGCTGGCCGAGATCGAGGCCGCCGTCAACCGCCAGCTCCTGGCCGACCCCGAGGTCAAGGTCTGGCACGGCAGCCTGGCCGAGGCCGAGGCGGCCGGGGCGATCTCGCTGTTCGGCGAAAGGTACGGGTCGGTGGTGCGGGTGGTCGACGTCGGCGACTTCTCCCGCGAGCTGTGCGGCGGCACCCATGTCGGCCACGGCAGCCAGGTCGGGCCCGTGCACGTGCTCGGCGAGGCCTCGATCGGGGCCAACCTGCGCCGCATCGAGGCCCTCACCGGGCTGGAGGCCCTGCACTACGTCGACCGCGAGCGCCAGCTCCTGGCCGAGATCTCGGCCCTGCTCAAGACCCGGCCCGAGGACGCCCCCGAGCAGCTCCGGCGCCGGCTCGAGGCCCTGGCCACCGCCCAGCGGGAGCTGGAGCGGCTGCGGGTCGCGGGGCTGGACCGCCTGGCCGGTGACGTGGTGGGCCGCCTGACCCGCGAGGCCGGCGGCTGGCTGGTGGTCGAGCGGGTCCCGGAGGCCGGGGCCGACGACCTTCGCCGGATCGCCACCGGGGTCCGCGACCGGGCCGGCGGCGGCGCCGGCGTGGTCGTGCTCGGCTCCGAGGTCGAGGGCAAGGCGGCGATGGTGGCGCTGCTCAGCCGGGAGCTGGCCGGGACCGGGGCGGCCGCCCGCGACGTGCTCGCCCGGGCGGCCAAGGCGGTCGGCGGCGGCGCCGGCGGCAAGGGCGACCTGGCCTCGGCCGGCGGCCGCGACCCCGGCAAGCTCGACGAGGCCCTGGGGATCGCGCGGGAGGACGCCATGGGACTGCTCTCCGGGGGGGAGAAGGGCCCCATGGGATGACGGGCCGCGTCCTCGCCCTCGACGTCGGGACCCGGCGGCTGGGGGTCGCCGTCTCCGACCCGACCGGGACGGTGGCCAGCCCGCTCGCCACCATCCCGCGCCGGACGCCGGCCGAGGACGCCGCCGCCCTGGCCGCCCTGGCCACCGAGCACGACGCCGCCACCGTGGTCGCCGGCCTGCCCGTGACCATGGCCGGCAAGGAGGGCCCGGCCGCGGCCGCCGTCCGCGCCTACCTTGAGGAGCTGCGGCCGCTCCTGGGTGGGCTGCGCTTCGAGCTGGCCGACGAGCGGCTGTCCACCGTCGCCGCCGAGCGGGCCCTGGTCGGCGGCGGGGTCCGCCGCCGGGACCGGCGCCAGGTCGTCGACCAGGTCGCGGCCAGCGTCTTCCTCCAGACCTGGCTCGACCGCCGGGCCCGGGGGTCATGAGCCGATGAGCCGGGTCGAACGGCGGCTCCGAAAACGCCGGCGGCGGCGGGGGGTCCTGGTCATGGGACTGCTGCTCGCCCTGGCGGGGCTGGTGGTGTACCAGGCGCTGCAGTGGAGCGCGGCCAGAGAGCGCAAGGCCCCGCCGCCCGGCCAGTCGGTGACCTTCACGGTCAGCGCCGGCGAGGGCAGCGTCGAGATCGGCCGCAACCTGCGCGACGCCGGGGTGGTCGACAGCGTCAACCGCTTCCGCGACGTCGCCGAGGAGCGCGGCCTGGACAGCCTGCTCAAGCCCGGCACCTACAAGCTGACCACCGGCATGGACGTCGACGCCGTCATCGAGATCCTGGCCCAGGGCCCCAGGACCGGGACCACCCTGACCATCCCCGAGGGCTGGACGGTGGCCCAGATCGCGGCCAAGCTCGCCGCCACCAAGCAGTTCACCAAGGCCGACGTCGACCGCGCCCTGGAGAGCAAGGACCTGATCGTCCCCTACCGGCCCAAGGGGGTCACCTCCCTGGAGGGCATGCTGTTCCCCGAGACCTACGGCATCGAGGAGGACGACACCGCCGAGAAGGTCCTCCAGGACATGCTCAACCAGCTGGAGATCGTGCTCTCGCGCCAGCAGCTGTCGACCGCCCCCCAGGGGCTCAACCCCTACCAGGTGCTGATCGTGGCCAGCATGATCGAGCGCGAGGCCAAGGTCGAGGCCGACCGGCCCAAGATCGCCGCCGTCATCTACAACCGCCTGGCCCTCGGCAAGCCCCTGGAGATCGACGCCACCGTCGAGTACGCCGTCGGCCCCGGCAAGCTCACCGCCAAGGACCTCCAGTCGAGCTCTTCCTACAACACCTACGCCCACGCCGGCCTGCCGCCGACCCCGATCGCCGCCCCCGGCGAGGCCGCCATCCAGGCCGCCCTCAAGCCCGCCGACGGCGACTGGATCTACTACGTCCTCTCCGACAAGGACGGGTCCCACGCCTTCACCAGGAGCTACCAGGACTTCCTGCGGCTCAAGGACGAGGCCAGGCAGAAGGGCCTGCTGTAGCCGTGCCGGTCGCGGCCGTGCTGGGCTGGCCCCTCGCCCACACGTTGTCGCCGGCGCTCCACCAGGCCGCCTACCGGGCCGCGGGCCTGGACGGCTGGACCTACGAGGCCCGCCCCACCCGCCCCGAGGAGCTGGCCGCGGCCCTGGACGAGGTCAGGGCGGGCCGGCTGGCCGGGGTCAACCTGACCACCCCGCACAAGCAGCCGGCGGCTGCCCTGGTCGACGACCTGGAACGGCCGGCCGACCGGCTGGGGGCGGTCAACACCGTCTTCGTCGGCGACCACGGGCGGCTGGTCGGCGGCAACACCGACGTGGCCGGGGCCGTGTGGGCCCTCGGCAGCCAGCTCGGCCTGCGCGACGGCCGCTGGCCCGGCGGCGGCCCGGCGGTGCTGCTCGGCACCGGCGGGGTCGCCCTGGCGGTGGCGTTCGCCTGGAGCCGCCTG
>DASZON010000057.1:0-2120 GCA_035550755.1 Actinomycetota bacterium
ACCCGGTCGCCTACATGCGCTTCGCCAGCGTCTACAAGGACTTCCAGGACCCGGCCGACTTCGAGCGCGAGCTGGAGGACCTCGGTTCCCTCCGCAAGACCACCCCACCCAAGCCAAGATCAAGCGCCACGACGGCCTAGGTCGAGCGCCGGAGGCGCCCGCGCCCCTGTGTAGGCCGGGGGCCGTGACGCCCGCGCCCCTGTGTAGGCCGGGGGGGCGCCGTGGCCGGGTCCTCGGTAGGCCGCATCGCCTGCGGGCGGGGTGGCCGGGGGGCGGGACCCATGACCGGGAGAAGGCGGTCGTGGAGCTCGCCGCCCGGCCCTAGCGCTCCGGGACCGGGATGGACAGCTCCTGCCCGGCACGGAGCCCGCCCCGGACGTCGTTGGCCTCGATCAGCCGGTCGACCACGGGACGCGGGTCCTGTCCGGGGGCGACCCGCCGGGCGATCGACCAGAGGGTGTCCCCGGGCTCGACCACGTAGGTGACCCGCGGCGCCGGCCGGTCAGGCCCGACGCCCCTGGCCAGCCCCGGGGCGACCAGCAGGAACACGGCGACGGCGAGCACGATGGCGAGCGTCCGGGCCACCGCCCGGCCGCGACTGGTGAGCCGCATCCGGACGGCCTCGGCCCGCATCGCCTCGCCGGTGGTGTCGCCGGTGGTGTCGCCGGTAATGGGGAACACCTGTTCGATCATGGCTCCATCCTGCCCGAACACCTGTTCGCTGTCAACTTCCTCCACAACATCGAACTGGTGTTTGCTTCGGCCCATCCCCGCTGCTAGAGTCCGGTTCATCAGGCGGCAGCAGATTCCGGACGCTAGGGGGTACAGCGATGGCGGAGCAGCTCACCACCAGGCAACGACGCATCCTGGAGGTGATCCGCGACGCGGTCGCCGACCGGGGCTATCCCCCGTCCATCCGGGAGATCGGCGAGGCGGTCGGGCTGACCTCGACGTCCAGCGTCCACTCCCAGCTCGAGGCGCTCCAGCGCAAGGGCTTCATCCGCCGCGACCCGACCAAGCCCCGCGCCATCGAGGTCCACCTCGAGGAGCCGGTGGCCGCCATGCCGAGGCCCCTGCCCACCTACGTGCCCCTGATGAGCGCCCCGGTCGCCGCCGGTACCGGCACCCTGCCCGACGACGCGGTCGAGGAGCTGCTGCCCCTGCCCCGCGAGCTGGTCGGCCAGGGCCAGCTCTTCATGCTCCAGGTCCGAGGGGAGTCCATGGTCGGCGCCGGCGTGCTCGACCGCGACTACGTGGTCGTCCGCCGCCAGGACTCGGCCGACACCGGCGACATGGTCGCCGCCCTCCTCCCCAACGAGGAGTCCGAGGCCACGGTCAAGCACTTCTCCCGCCGCGGCGGCCACGTCCGGCTCCTCCCGGACAACCCCGCCTTCGACCCCATCGACGGGGACAGCGCCCAGATCCTCGGGAAGGTCGTGGCGGTGCTGCGCCGGCTCCGGTAACGCCGAGCGGATCACCCAGGCCGTCGCGGATGACGGCGGGTTGGTCGTGACCAAACTGATGTGCTGGCCGACTTGTCGATTCGGCGCAGAAGCGGTTGAGTCCGGGCGTTCACGAACCGGGGGGGCACGACGAGGAGGGTCCCCCATGCCCACCGGCCGGCACAGCAAGGGACGAGCGGCAGACGACCAGGGCCTGACCAGGCGGCGCTTCCTGCGCGCGGCCGGTGTCGGGACGGCCGGGGCGATGGTCGCCGCCGGGGCCGTGGTCGGGCAGGCCGGTGCCCAGGTCGAGGGCGCGGCCGTGCCGGGTGGCTCGGCCCCGAGGATCCCCGCCCGCCGCAACCTCGTCCGGGCCGGCGGCCAGCAGGCCGCCGCCGCGGCCGCCCTGGCGGTCAGCGGACCGCTCTCGCTCCACACGATCTCGCCCCAGCGCTACCTGGACACGCGGTTCGACGGCGGTGGCCCGTTCCCGCCCCAGGGCGCCGGGACCGAGTTCTTCATCTTCGACTTCGGCGACCCCGACTACTTCGCCGGTGGGGTCGCCAACGAGGTCCCACCAGAGGCCAGGGCGATCGCCTGCAACCTCACCGTCACCAGCGGCACCTCGGGCGGCAACCTGCGCGCCTTCCCCGGCAACAGCGACGTCATCCCGCTGGT
>DASZON010000058.1:0-14169 GCA_035550755.1 Actinomycetota bacterium
TCGAGGAGCTGGCCGCCGCGGCCAGGGCCGCCGGACGCCTCGGGGTCGACACCGAGTTCATGTCCGAGGGCCGCTACCGGGCCCTGCTCTGCCTGGTCGGGGTGGTCGTGCCCGACGACGACGGTGAGCCACGGGTCGAGCTGGTCGACCCGCTGGACGACGGGCTCGACCCCACCCCGCTGGCCGAGGTCCTGGCCGACCCGGCGGTCGAGGTGGTGCTGCACGCCGGCCGCCAGGACGTGGCCCTGCTCCGGCGGGTCTGGCGGACCGAGGTCCGCTCGATCTTCGACACCCAGGTGGCGGCCGGGTTCGCCGGCTACGGCGCCCAGACCGGCTACGGCAGCCTGCTGCACGAGGTGCTGGGGCTGCGGCTGGCCAAGTCGGCCAGCTTCACCCGCTGGGACGACCGGCCCCTCAGCCCCGAGCAGCTCGCCTACGCCCGCGACGACGTCGCCCACCTGCTGCGCCTGGCCGACGCCCTGCAGGCACGGCTGGCCGCCACCGGCCGGCTCCAGTGGGCCCGGGAGGAGTGCCGGCGCCTGGAGGAGGCCAGCGACGAGCGCGACCCCGAGCTGGCCTGGCAGCGGCTCCCGCGCATCGCCCAGCTCAACCCGCGGGCCCGGGCCGTGGCCCGGGAGCTGGCCGCCTGGCGGGAGCGGACCGCGGCCGCCGAGGACCGCCCGGTCTCCTCGGTGCTCGGCGACGCCCCCCTGGTCGAGGTGGCCAAGCGCCGCCCCGCCAACCTGGCCGCCCTGGAGCGGATCCGGGGCCTGCAGCCGTCGACCCTGCGCCGCCGCACCCGCGACATCCTCGCCGCCGTCGACCGCGGGCAGGAGGCCGACCCGCTGCCAGCCGAGGTGGTCGAGCGCCCCGACGCCAACCCGGCCGACGTGCCCGCCATCGCCCTGTCCGAGGCCCTGGTCCGGGCCCGGGCCCTGGACGCCGGCCTGGCCTACGAGCTGGTGGCGGCCCGCAACGACCTCGCCCAGGTGGTGGCCGCGGTCCGCCGCGGCCAGCCCGAGCCGCCGGTCCGGACCCTCCAGGGCTGGCGCCGCGACCTGGTCGGGGGCGAGCTGCTGGAGCTGCTGGCCGGCCGCCGCTCCCTGGCCGTCGACCCCAACGGCCGGCTGCGGATCAGCGACCGCTGACCCGCACCGTCCCGTGCATGCCGTAGGCGTAGTGGCCCGGCAGGTGGCAGGCGAACTCCAGGGTCCCGCCGTCGGGGGCGGCCGGGAAGGCGTAGGTGGTGGCCGCCTCCTGGCCGGCGGGGACCGAGCGCTCGCCGGGGACGTCGCCGTGGTGCTGGCGCTGGCGGCCCTGCTCGTGGCGGGCCTGGACGGCCGCGTCGCCGAGGATGAACTCGTGGTCGATGGGGTCGGTGTTGCGGAGCACGAACCGGACCCGTTCGCCGGGCTCGACCCGGACCACGGACGGGGTGAAGTGGCTGTGGTGCATGGTCACCACCACCGTCCGCACCTCGGGGCCGGCGCCGGGCCGCGGGCCGGCCACGGCGGCCGCGGCCAGGGCGGCGGCGGCGCCGAAGAGGACGGCGACGGTGGCGAGCTGCCAGGGTCGGGGTCGCACCAGGGCCTCCCGGTCGAAGGAACGGTTCGCCGGGTTGGACGGGTGGGCGCTGGCATGGGTTCCCGCCCGGCGGCCTATGCTTGAGGCCATGGCCGTCCCCCGAGATCCCCTGGCCGTCCTGACCCGGCTGCGCGGCCGCCAGGAGCTGCGGCTGTTCGCCGCCCTGTTCCGGGCCGACCCCGCCCTGGCCGGGGCCTGGTGGACGGTGCTGGTCCTGCGGGGGGTGCTGCCGGCCGCCTTCGCCGTGGCCACCGGGGCCCTGGTCGGGGCCGTCCAGGGCGGGCGCGACCTGGCCGGGCCGCTGGCCGCCGTCGGGGTCGTCTTCGTCCTCGTCCAGGTGCTGGTCCCGATCCACCAGGCGATCGGCACCAACCTGGGCGACCGGACCGCCGCCTGGCTGTACGACCGGCTCACCGCGGCCTGCGTCGGCCCGCCGGGCATGGGCCACCTGGAGGACCCGGCCCTGGCCGCCGACCTGACCGCGGCCCGCGACTTCGACCTCGGCATGACCGGCCCGCCGCTGTCGATCGCCATGGACTTCATCGCCGCCGGCCTGGTCGAGCTGGCCGGCGGCCTGGCCGCGGCCGTGGTCCTGGCCGCCTTCGTCTGGTGGGCGCCGCTGCTGCTGGGCGGGGCGTGGCTGGCCACCCACTGGCTGCTGCGGGAGAGCTCGGTGTGGCGGGACCGGGCCACCGAGGAGGTCCGCTCGGCCCAGCGCGACGCCGACTACACCTACCGGCTGGCCGTCGACCCGCCGGCGGCCAAGGAGCTGCGGCTGTTCGGCCTGGCCGGCTGGACGATCGACCGCTTCGTCGCCCACCGGCGGCGCCTGCACGAGCTCCAGTACCGGGCCACCCGGCTGCGCGAGCGGCCCCTGCTCTGGAGCGTGCTGCTGGTGGTGGCGGCCAACCTGGTCGTGTTCGGGGCCCTGGCCGCGGCCGCCGCCGACGGCCGCCTCGACCTGGACCGGGTGGTGACCTTCGCCCAGGTCGCCATCGGCACCAGCATGATCGCCTTCGGCGGGCTTAACTGGGCCATGGACGGGGCCGCCGCCCCGGTGGCGGCGTCCCTGCGGGTCGTCCCGGCCATGGCCGCCGCCGGGGCCCTCCCGCCGGGGTCCCGGCCGGCCGCGGGGATGCCGGCGGCCGGGATCCGGCTGCGCGGCCTCCGCTTCGCCTACCCGGGCGGCGGGCCGGTCCTCGACGGGGTCGACCTCGACATCCCGGCCGGCACGTCCCTGGCCATCGTCGGCCAGAACGGCGCCGGCAAGACCACCCTGGCCAAGCTCCTCTGCCGCCTCTACGACCCCCAGGGCGGGGCGGTCGAGGTCGACGGCACCGACCTGCGCGAGCTCGACCTGGACGGCTGGCGGCGGCGGCTGGCCGCGGTCTTCCAGGACTTCATCCGCTTCGAGCTGCCGCTGCGGGACAACGTGGCCCCGGCCGGGGCCGGTGACGCCGACGTCCTGGCCGCCCTGGCCGAGGCCGGGGCGGAGGGGCTGGCCGGCCTGGACACCGTCCTGGCCCGCGGGTACGCCGGCGGCGTCGACCTGTCGGGCGGCCAATGGCAGCGGGTCGCCCTGGCCCGGGCTCTGTGCTCGGTCCGGCTGGGGGCCGGGGTGATCATCCTCGACGAGCCCACCGCCCAGCTCGACGTGCGCGGCGAGGCCGAGATCTTCGACCGCATCCTGGCCGCCACCCGCCCCTGCACCACCATCCTGATCTCGCACCGGTTCTCGACCGTCCGCCACGCCGACCGCATCTGCGTGCTCGAGGGCGGCCGGGTGGTCGAGCTGGGCAGCCACGACGAGCTGATCGCCCTCGGCGGCCGCTACCGGACCATGTTCGACCTCCAGGCCAGCCGCTTCACCGAGGAGGTGGCCGCCGATGGCCGCGACCGCTGAGCCGCCGGCCACGGCCCGGCCGGTCCCCGACGACCTGCCCCCGGCGCTGTCGTCGATGTGGCGGCTGTGCAAGCTCGGCTACCGCCACGAGCCCGGGCTGCTGCTGGCCGCGTTCCTGCTGTCGCTGGCCGCCGCCCTCCCCGACGCCCTCCTGGCCCTGTGGCTGGCCCTGCTCGGCCGGGGGGTGCTGGAGGGCGACGGGCGGCTGCTGGCCGTGGCCGCGGCCGGCCTGGGGCTGTCGGCGGCCGGCACCTGGGTCCTGCGGGTGGTCGACTCGCGGGTCCAGCGCCGCTTCCGCGACCGGGTCACCATCGCCCTGGAGGCCCACGTGGCCCGCCTCCAGGCGTCGGTGGCCACCATCGCCCACCAGGAACGGCCCGAGTGGCTGGACCGCCTGACCGTCCTGCGCGAGCAGGTGTTCGTCCTCGACCACCTGTACATGTCGCTGTTCTCGACCGCCGGGTGGGTCCTGCGCCTCGCCGTCACCGTCGCGCTGCTGGTCTCCATCAGCCCGCTGCTGGCCCTGCTGGCCGTGTTCGCCCTGCCGGCGATCCTGACCTCGGCGTGGCGGCCGGCGGTGGAGCGGGCCGCCCAGGAGCGTGGGGCCCCGGCCAGCCGCCTGGCCCGCCACCTGTACCAGACCGCCACCACCGCCCCGCCGGGCAAGGAGGTCCGGGTCGCCGGCGTCGGCGGCCGCCTGGCCACCGACCGCCGCGCCGCCTGGGAGCGGTGGTATGGGCCGCTGGCCGCGGCCCGCCGGACCTCGGCGGTCTGGCACGCGCTGGCCTGGGCGGTGTTCGGGGCCGGGTACGTGGGCGCGGTCGTCTTCACGGCCTCGGTGCTGCACGCCGGGCCGGCGGCGGTGCTGCTGGTGCTGGCCGCCGGGTCGCGGCTGTCGGCCTACATCGGGGCCACCGCCGGCGAGATCGGCTTCCTGCGCGGCATCTGGATGGACGGGTCCCGCCGCCTGGCCTGGCTGGAGGACTACGCGGCCGCGGTGGCGGCCCCGGCCGACCAACCGGCGCCCGGCGTCCTGACCTCCGGGATCCGGCTGGAGCACGTCTCGTTCGCCTATCCGGGCAGCGACCGGCTGGCCCTGGACGACCTGTCGCTGGAGCTGCCCGCCGGGTCGGTGGTGGCCCTGGTCGGCGAGAACGGCGCCGGCAAGACGACCCTGGTCAAGCTGCTGTGCAAGCTGTACGAGCCGACCTCGGGCCGGATCCTGGTCGACGGCCGGCCCCTGGACCGCATCGACGCCGACGCCTGGCGCGCCCGGCTGGCCGGGGCGTTCCAGGACTTCTTCCGCTTCGAGCTGCGGGCCCGCCACAGCGTCGGCGTCGGCGACCTGCCCCGCGTCGACGACGAGCCGGCGGTGGCCGCCGCCGTCGGCCGGGCCGGGGCCGCCGACCTGGTCGAGGGACTGGCCGGCGGGCTCGACACCCAGCTCGGCCCCACCTGGCCGGACGGGGTCGAGGTGTCGTTCGGGCAGTGGCAGAAGCTGGCCCTGGCCCGCGGGTTCATGCGCGAGGCGCCGCTGCTGCTGGTGCTGGACGAGCCCACCGCCGCCCTGGACGCCGAGACCGAGCACGCCCTGTTCGAGCGCTACGCGGCCGCCGCCCGCGACGGCGGCGGCATCACCCTGCTGGTGTCGCACCGGTTCTCGACCGTGCGCATGGCCGACCTGATCGTGGTC
Source organism: Actinomycetota bacterium (assembly GCA_035550755.1). Taxonomy (GTDB): domain Bacteria; phylum Actinomycetota; class CALGFH01; order CALGFH01; family CALGFH01; genus CALGFH01. The sequence continues at coordinate 5,181 of DASZON010000058.1, forward strand.
CTGGACGGCGCCCGGCTGGTCGAGGTGGGCAGCCACGCCGACCTGGTCGCCCGGGGCGGCCAGTACGCCGAGCTGTACGGCATCCAGGCCGCCGCCTACCGCGACGGTTCCCGGCCGGTGGTCCGCTAGCCGAAGGGCAGCCGGCGGTCCCGGCGCCGCCGGGTCAGGACCGGCCGCGCCGGGCCAGGACCAGCCCGCCCGCGGCCGCCCCGGCCACGGCCAGGCCCACGGCCAGCGGCAGGACCGGCCACGGCCACCCCCGCGCGTTGCCCGCGCCGCCACCGGCCGGGTCCACCAACGCCGTCCCGCCGCCCTCCGGGACCGCCAGGCCGGCGGCCGCCGGCGAGGGCCGGTCCCGCCCGTCGGCGTCGACCGCCAGGTCGTGGGTGAGCTGGCCGGCGGTGGCGTCCACCCGCAGGTAGCTCAGCCACATGCCCGAGCCCGGCAGCCAGCCCATGCCCGTGTCGGATCGGAGATCGGCCAGCAGCCCGACCGACGCCGGCTCGCTGCGCTCCAGCACCACCCCGGGCGCCCCGTCGCTGCCCGGCGCCGGCAGCAGGGCCGGGCGGCCGCCGGTGAGCAGGTACACGTCGGCCTGGACGGGGTCGCCCGGCCGGTGCCCAAGGCCCAGGATCCGCAGCGGCACCCACGGGTTGGCGGTGGGGATCGTGAGGTGGATCGGGGTGCCGTCGCCCAAGCGCTGGCCCCGGGCGCCCGCCCGGCGGGCGTCGAAGCTTGCGGCCAGGAAGATCGGGCTGCGGGCGGCGTAGAAGTCGAGCACCTCGGGGGCGTCGACCGACAGCCCGAACCCGTGCTGGCGGGCCCAGTCGCCGACCGCCCGGCCGCCGCCCCGCAGCACGGTCAGGTCGAGGGCGTCGACCCTGGCCGTGCGCAGCACCTCGGCTGCCCTGGAGGCGTCGGGGGCACCGGCCTGGGCGGCGGCCAGCGCCACCGGCTGGGGCTGGGTCTCGCGGACCAGCCGCTGCAGGGTCCACTCGCCGCCCTTGGCGACGTCGGTGGGCACCCCGGGCAGGGGCACGATCGAGCCGAACCTCGCCCCCCCGCCCCGGTAGGTGAACGAGGTCAGGTAGTGCTCGACCCCGCCGGCGTAGCCGGCCAGGGTGGTGGTGCGGGCCAGCTGCACGGTGCCCCCCGGCCCGACCAGCCCCCCGCAGGCCAGGGCCGGCTGGGCCCCCAGCAGGACGATCCCCGCCGCCGCGGCCAGCCCCCGGCGCCAGCGCCTTCCCGTCATCGCGCACCCCGTCCCGGTCGGTTCCTGACGTGGCTTGGACGGGCCGGGCGTCGGCTCGGTTCCCGCCGTCCCGGGACCGCCGGAAGGTCGACGCGCGAAACGTCTCGATGGTATAAACGCGGTCGTCAACTGCCAATCCGGACGTCCTGCGTGGAGAGCGCGGACAGGCCGGAACGTGGGGGGTGGGTAATGCGGACGAACGCGCGCCAGCGCGGCCGGCGGCAGTGGCGGCGGGGCACGGCCGGGGCGCTCCGGTCCGAGGCGCTGGTCGAGGACGCGGCCGCCCCGGCGTGCGTGCTCGACCGGAACGGGCGGGTCCTGGTCGCCAACCGCGCCCTGGAGGCCCTGCTCGGGGCGAGCGCGGCCGGTGGCCTCCGCGGCCGCACCCTGCCGTCGCTGGCCTACCCGCCCGACGAGGAGCTGGCCTACGCGGCCGTCCAGCAGGTCCTGGAGGAGGGGCTGGACCGCTGCCAGGTCGAGGCCCGCTGGGTGCGGGTGTTCTCCCGCGAGCTGGTCTGGGGCGCCTTCGACCTGTCGCTGGTCCGGGACCGCCGCGGCCGCCCCGAGCTGGCCATCGCCATGGTCCGCGACCTGACCGAGATGAAGCGCTCCGAGCACGAGCGCCGCTTCTTCGAGTTCATGTTCAAGCTGATCGGCGAGGCCGACTCCAGCCAAGAGGTGCTGGCCGCGGCCGTCCAGACCATCTGCCACTTCACCCGTTGCGCCATGGGCCAGGTGTGGCTGCCCGCCGGCGGGGTGCTGGTCTGCAGCCCCACCTGGTACTGCAACGGCTATGGGTTCGAGCGGCTGCACGCGGCCAGCGAGGCCGCCACCTACGCGCTCGGCGAGGGCCTGCCCGGGCTGGCCTGGGCCAAGGGCCAGCCCCTGCAGCTCGAGGACGTCCGCGACTCGGGCCGCTTCGACCGGGCCATCGCCGCCCAGCGGGCCGGGGTCCGCGAGGCCATGGCCGTCCCTGTGACCGGCGGCGAGGGGGTGCTGGCGGTGCTGGAGCTGTTCGTCACCCACGAGCGGGCCGGCGAGCCGGGCCGGCTGGAGCGGGTCGCCCGGGTCGCCGAGGAGCTCGGTCCGCTGGTCGAGCGGCGGCGGGCCGCCGAGGCCCTGGCCGCCTCCCAGGAGCGGTTCGCCGCCGTCACCGACGCCGCCGTGGACGCGATCGTCTCCGCCGACAGCTCGGGCCGGGTGCTGACCTGGAACCAGGGGGCCGAGCGGCTGTTCGGCTGGACGGCCGAGGAGATGGTCGGGCGCCCCCTGACGGTGGTCATCCCCGAGCGGTTCCGCGCCCTGCACAGCGACGGCCTCGCCCGGGTGCGGCGCACCGGCGCCTCCAAGCTGGCCGGCAAGGTGGTCGAGCTGTCGGGGCTGCGCCGCGACGGCACCGAGGTCCCCATCGAGCTGTCGGTCGGGACCTGGAACGGCCCCGAAGGGATGGCCTTCTCCGGGGTGCTGCGCGACATCACCGAGCGCAAGCGGGTCGAGGCCGAGCTGGCCGCCGCCAACAAGGAGCTGGAGCGGGCCAACGCCGAGCTGGAGACGCTCGTCTACAGCGCCTCCCACGACCTCAAGAGCCCGATGGTGTCGCTGCTCGGCTACCTCGAGTACCTGCGGCTCGACTTCGGCGAGGTCCTCGGCCCCGAGGGCAACCGCTACCTGAACCGGATGGCCGACAGCACCGTGTACATGCAGCGGCTCATCCACGACCTGATCGACCTGTCCCGGGTCGGGCGCAGCGGGGTCGAGCCGATCAAGGTCGACCTGGGCCGCCTGGTCCGGGCCATCGCCGAGGACGCCGGCGCCGCCAACCCGGAGGTCGAGATCCGGGTCGGGCGCCTGCCGGTCGTCACCGGCGACCCGACCGGCTTCCGGCAGCTGTTCACCAACCTGCTCGAGAACGCCGTCCGCCACGGCGGCCGGCCCGACCTGGTGGTGGTGGTCGACGGCTGCGACCGCGCCGACGGGGCCGTGGAGCTGTCGGTCCGCGACAACGGCAAGGGCATCCCGGCCGAGCACCGCGAGCGCGTGTTCGGGGTCTTCGAGCGCCTGGAGGGCCCGTCGACCGGCGAGGGCACCGGCATGGGCCTGGCCATCTGCCGCAAGATCGTCGAGCTCCTTGGCGGGGCCATCGCCATCGTCGGCGACCCCGGTACCGACGTCCGCATCCTGCTCCCCAGGGCCGTCGAGGTCCTCTGGCCGGCCCAGGAGCTGACCGCGGGGGCGACGCGGTGAAGGCCCTGCACGTCCTGGTGGTCGAGGACGACGCCGACCACCTGTTCCTGATCCGCCGGGCCCTGGCCGACATGGGTGGCACCGAGGTCACCGTGGAGGTCGCCGGCGACGGCGAGCAGGCCGTCGAGCGCCTGGCCCGGTCCCGGTTCGGCGCCGGCGGCCGGCCCCAGCTGGTCCTGCTCGACCTCAAGATGCCCCGGATGGACGGCCTCGAGGTGCTGCGCCGGATCCGCGCCGACCCGGCCGCGGCCGACCTGCCGGTGGTGGTGCTGACCTCCTCCGAGCGGCAGGAGGACCGCGAGGCGGCCGTGGCCGGCGGGGCGACCTGGTTCGTGTGCAAGCCGATCGACGGCCGCCGCTTCCGCTCCGAGATCCAGCAGCTGGCCGACCGCTGGGCCGTTCCCGCCTGATCCGGGCGGCCCGGGCTCAGCCGGTGAAGGCGGCGACCGCCGCCGCCAGGCGGTGGGGCTCCAGGGCGCGGCGCTGGCCGCGGGCCCGCTCGATCAGGCGGTCGTAGTCGGCCGCGGCCAGGCGCGGGTCACCGGCCGCGGCCTCCTTGAGGGCCAGCCACATCGACAGCTTGCCCTCGATCCCGAGCGACAGGGCCTCGGCCTCGAGCATCCGGGTGAGCTCGGCGCTGCCGGTGAGGGCCGGGTTGAGCCGCAGCCGGCTGAGCTTCTCCAGCATCCACCCGGCCGCCTCCTTGATCTGGTGCCGCTCCAGCTCCAGCTGGCGCATCAGCTCCTCGAGGGTGTCGCGGTCCTGGGAGATGTCGCGGTGGAGGGCGACCATGACCTTGCCCAGCTCGGTCCCCTGGTTGTTGTCGCGGAGCTTGGAGGCCAGCTCGAGACCGGCGGCCGAGCCGGCCAGGTGGTCGTTGAGATAGACCGCGAGCGCCTCGCCGGAGGCCATGGTCGCTCCCCTCAGCCGGCCGCCCGGGCCGCGGCCAGGATGGCCGCCGCCGAGCGGTCGACGTCGTCGTCGGTGGTGGACCAGTTCGACAGCGAGATCCGCATGGCCGCCAGGTCGTGCCAGGTGGTCCCGCCCAGCCACAGGGTGCCGTCCTCCTGGACCCGGCGGATGACCTCGCGGGTGCGGGCGTCGGTGTCGCCGCCGGGGTCGGGGAAGCGGACCAGGACCTGGTTGAGCGCGACCTCGTTGAGGACCTCGACCCCCTCGGCCGCCCCCAGCAGCTCGGCGAAGCGGCGGGCGTGGCCGCAGCAGCGCTCGACCAGGTCGGCCACGCCGGAGCGGCCCAGCGAGCGCAGGGCCGCCCACACCGGGAACCCCCGGGCTCGCCGCGAGGCCTCGGGGGTGAAGGCGTCGGGGTCGCGCTCGCCCTCGCGGCCGGGCACGAAGTAGGCGGCCGACTTGGCGAAGGCGGCCAGGTGGGCCTCGGGGCGGGTGACGAACACGATCCCGCTGTCGTAGGGGACGTTCAGCCACTTGTGGGCGTCGGTGGCCACCGAGTCGGCCTCGGCGACGCCGGCGACCAGGTGGCGCCGGGCCGGGCTGGCCGCCGCCCACAGCCCGAACGCGCCGTCCACGTGCACCCAGGCGCCGTGCTCGTGGGCGGCGGGGATGATCTCGGCCAGGGGGTCGAAGGCGCCGGTGTTGACGTTGCCGGCCTGGGCGCACACGATCGTCGGCCCCTGGCAGGCGGCCAGGACCCCACCGAGGGCGGCCGGGTCCATGCGGCCCTGGCCGTCGGCGGGCACGAGCCGCAGCCGGCCGCTGCCCAGGCCCAGGTAGCGCAGGGCGATGTCGATGGTGACGTGCCGCTCGGCCCCGACCACGACCTCGACCGGCGGGGCGCCGATCAGGCCGTCGCGCTCCACGTCCCAGCCGGCGCCGGCGAGCACGGCGTTGCGGGCCGCGGCCAGGCCGCTGAAGTTGGCGCCGAGGCCGCCGGTGACGAACCCGGTGGTGGCGGTGGCGGGCAGGCCGAGCAGCTCCAGCAGCCAGCCGGCGGCCGCGTCCTCGGCCGTGGCCGCGGCCGGGCCGAGCACGAACAGGCCGGCGTTCTGGTCCCAGGCCGAGGTGAGCCAGTCGGCGGCCAGGGCGGCGGGCAGGCTGCCCCCGACCACGAACCCGAAGAAGCGCGGCCCGGCCGAGGCGACCAGCCCGTCGTCGGCCAGCTTGGCCAGCTGGGTGACCACCTCGGCGGGGTCGCTGGGGCCCTCGGGCAGGGGCCCGCCGAGGCGGGCGGCCAGCTCCGCGGCGCCGGCCCGGGCCGGCACCGGCCGGGAGGCCAGCCCCCGCAGGAACTGGGTCGCGGAGGCGGCGGCCGCCTCCAGGGCCTGCTCGGTCATGGCTGGACCTCCTGCCTGGCGTGCCCCCTGGTCCTGTCAGGGCTAGTCAAGCACAGCTGGTGTTCAGGTCGTGGGCGTCGCCCAGGCCCTCGCCGCGCAACGGGAAGACCACGCTGCCGCCGCCGGGCACGGTCGGGCTCAGCTTGACCTCGGAGTTCCGCAGCCGCCCGTCCGGCCCCACCCCGGTGATGCGGCAGCGGGCCCGGCCCTGGCGCTCGCCCTGGTTGACCACCCGCAGCTCGACCTCGACCGCCGAGCCGTCGGCGGTCACCGTCTGGCGGACGACCTCGGTCCGGAACGGCCCGACCCCCTTGAACACGTACCAGGCCCCGAAGGCCAGCAGCACCAGGGCGGCCACGATGCCGACGAGCACGGTGGCGTGCCCCTGGATGGGGCTGGGGGTGGGCAGCCCGGCCGGGTTGTAGCGCAGGGCGTGGGGCGGGCCGTCGAGCGGCTGCTCGCACCGCTCGCAGACCTTGCCGCCGGCCTGCACCGGCGCCTGGCAGCGGGGGCAGACGCGGAGGTTCACTCCGGCCGACGGTAGCACCCGCTATGCTGCCGCGCATGGCCGGGCAGGCAGGCGACGGGTCCGCGGGCGCGGTCCGGGTCGGGACCGCCTCCTGGACCGACCCGACCCTGCTCAAGTCGGGCTGGTACCCCAAGGGCGCCGGCGACGCCGAGTCGCGCCTGCGCTTCTACGCCACCCAGTTCCCGATCGTCGAGGTCGACGCCACCTACTACTACCTCCCCCGCGAGCAGCAGGCCGGCCTTTGGGTGGAGCGGACCCCGCCCGACTTCGTCTTCAACGTCAAGGCGTTCAGCCTCCTCACCGGCCACCCGACCCGCCGCAAGGCCCTCCCCGAGGACCTCCTCGACGAGGTCGCCCCCGAGCACCGCGACAAGCAGCGCTTCTACGCCTCGCACCTGTCCGCCGACGGCCAGGCCGAGGTCTGGCGCCGGTTCCGCGACGCCCTCCTGCCGCTGGACTCGGCCGGCAAGCTCGGCGCCGTCCTGCTGCAGTACCCCGAGTGGTTCACCCCCCGCCGCTCCAGCCGCGAGGAGCTCGCCGCCATCCGCGACCGGCTTCCCGGCTACCAGGTCTGCGTGGAGTTCCGCAACGCCACCTGGATGGCGACCGACAACGACCGCGACCGCACCCTGGGCCTGCTCCGCGAGCACAACCTCCCCTTTGTCTGCGTCGACATGCCCCAGGGCTTCCGTTCCTCGATCCCCCCGATCGCCGAAGCCACCTCCCCCGACCTCTCGGTCGTCCGCTTCCACGGCCGCGACCCCGAGGCCTGGCAGAAGAAGACGGTCACCGAGCGCTTCCGCTACCGCTACCGCGAGGACGAGCTCGCCGAGTGGGCGCCCAAGGTCGAGCACCTGTCCGAGCAGGCCCGCGAGGTCCACGTGCTCATGAACAACTGCCACAGCGATGACGCGGTGACCAACGCCGCCCAGCTCGCGGATCTCCTGCGCGGCGCCGACGTGCCGGTGGCGAGCCCGAGCGCACCGTGATCGACCGCAGACGTCAGGGCAGGGGAAGGAGCTTCCACGGAGCGCTGGGCTGGCAGGGGAAGCGGGGGTCCTGGATCGAACGGGGTGGGATCGGCCGGGTCGCGGACACGCCACCGCTGGCGGTGATCCGCAGCCGGGCCTGCGGCAGCGCCCGGGCGCACCAGTTGTCCCATCCCCAGTAGCGCATGGTCGCGGTCTCCATGAGGTCGCCTGGTGTGCCACCGTCCTCGGGGAGGTCGGCCTCGACGGTCAGCGGGGCCGGGGTGCCGGCCACCGCGACCGCGGTGCCGTCGGACCGTTCCACGGTCAGCCGGAGGCTGGTCTGCAGGTGGCAGGGGGGCCCGTGCAGGTACTGGATGCTGGCCCCGATGACCCAGCTGGGCCGGTCGAAGGCCACCCGGGACCGGGTGGCGAACACCGGCCGCCACTGGTCCCCGCGGCAGACCGGCCGGGCCGGGTCGCCGGTCGAGGCCTGGGTGGGGCGCATCGGCGCCAGCGTGCCGATGATCCGCTGGGCGATCGGGCCGTACCGGTCCAGCAACGCCGGGTCGGTCGCCTGGATCTGGGCGCTGACCGAATGCGAGCCGCAGTCCTGGCGGCCAACACAGAAACGGCCCCAGTCGATCTCATAGGCGATCACGTGGGTACCCGAGACCGTGCCGGTCCAGCGGACAAACGCCCGCCCCCCGCCCAGGCTGCCCGGCGTCACCTGCGTGCCGTTCTGGATGACGAACTGGTAGTAGTCGAGGCTCAGCCCGAGCGAGATGAACATGGGCCCGGGGGCGGCGACCGTGGACGGCCGGGAGCCGGTCGGGTTGAGCCTGCTCGGGGCGATCGCGAAGCCACCTCGCCCGTTGACCACCCAGTCCGGCGGGTAGTGGAACTGGAGGTTGTAGGCCGGGCTCTGGAACAGCTTCCAGCCCGGCGGGACCGACGGCGCGGCCGGCAGGCTTGGCTTGTCACCGAGCCCACGGACCCCGGCGAGCGCGACCACCGCCGTGAGCAGCAGGGCCGTGGCGACCACGGCGGCGCGCAGGGAACGCCGGCGGCGGCGTCGAACCACCTGCTCGAAGGGCGCGCGGGCGGTCTCGGGCTCGGGCTCGGCGGCGACCGCCTCGGTGAGCATGCGTCGCACCTGCTCCTCGGTTGTCATTGCCGTGCCTTCCTGCCATGGGGCAACCGATGGTCGCCGTACTGGGCGCTGAGGCGGGTCCGCAGCCGGGCCAACCCGCGGTGGGTCCAGGACTTGACCGTCCCCTGCGGCACGCCGAGCAGCCGCGCGACCTCCGCCTCGGGAAGGTCCAGGTAGAAGCGCAGCACGACGGCGCTCCGGTGGCGGGCGGGAAGCCGCCGTAGCTCCGCCCACAGCAGCTGACCGTCGCCACTGAAGTCCGGCTCGTAGCGGTCCTGGTCCGCTCGCCGGGTCGCGAGCAGGTGCCGGGTCTCGACCCCCGCCCGGCGCGCCAGCGAGCGGTAGCGGTTGAGCAGGGCCTTGCGGGCGTACGCGGCGGCCCGGTCGCGTCGCCGCAGCCGCCCCCAGGCGGCGTAGGTACGCGCCATGGCGTCCTGGGCCAGCTCGTCGGCCTGATGCCAGTCGCCGGTCAGCAGGAAGCCGACCCGTCGCAGCGGCCAGTACTGGTCGGCGAAGAAGTCCAGGAACTCC
>DASZON010000059.1:0-2332 GCA_035550755.1 Actinomycetota bacterium
TCCTGCCCCTGTCCGGCGTCACCCACCTGGCCGCCCAGGAGGCGGTGGCCGAGAACCTCCTCCACCTCCAGCTGGCCTTCCTCCGCGACGCCCTCGGGCTCACCTGATCGGCCACTGGACCTCGGTCAGGAGGTCGGCCTCGGCGACCTCGCGGGGGTCGTTGAGGTAGACCTCGCGGGGGCCGCCGGCCAGCTCGTGGCCGTGGTCGGCGATCCAGCCGGACACGGTGTGGTAGGCGGGGCCGATCTCGGCGTAGGGGCCGCGGTGGACGGTGACGGCGGCCGGGCCGCCGGCCAGCTCGGCGCCGTAGACCTCGCCCGCCCCCTGGAACCGGGCCGCCACCGGGAAGCAGACCTCGATCGGGGCCGGCGGGTCGTCGTCCAGGACCTGGTCGGCGTGGTAGACGACCTGCAGCGGCCCGGCCGGCTCGACCCCCTGGTGGCCCAGCTCGGCCAGGACGGTATCGACCCCGGTGGAGATCGCGCCCGCGATGTGGCGCAGGTCGGTGGTGGTGCGGGTGGCGGCCACCGGCTGGGCCGGCAGCTCCTTCACGGTCACCTCGTACGGCATGACGTCCTCCCTTTCCAGGAGCTGTTCGAGGAACGCGAGCATCCGCCGGTGCTCGGCCAGGCGCGCCTCCAGCCGCTCGCGGTGCCGGGCCAGGCGTCCGGCCACCGGCTCGCCGCCGCCGTCGGCCAGCAGGGCCCCGATCTCCTCCAGCGGCATGTCCACCGACCGCAGGATGCGGATGGCCTCGGCCTGGTTGGCCTGGGCCGGCCGGTAGTAGCGGTAGCCGGAGGACGGGTCCACGTGGGCCGGCCGCAGCAGGCCGAGCTCGTCGTAGTGGCGCAGCGCCTTCACCGACAGCCGGGTCGCCTTGGCGAAGCGCCCGATCGGCAGCAGGTCGTCCACTCGCGTCCCTCCCTTCCGGGACCAGCCTGGACGCTCCCCCGACAGGAGGGTCAAGCGGCCAGTTCGGCCAGCAGCCGCAGCTGGGTGACCCGCTCGGCGTGGGTCCAGGCCGTGGGGGCGGCGATCAGGGTGCCGACCCCGGCCTCGCGGTGGGCGGCCAGGCGCTCGCGGACCCTGCCGGCGGGGCCGCACAGGGTGACCAGGTCGATCAGCTCGTCGGGGAGGGCGGCCATGGCCCGGGGGCGGTCGCCGGCCAGGTAGTGGTCCTGGACGGTGCGGGCGGCCGGCTCGAAGCCGTAGCGGGCGGCCTGCTCGGTGTAGAAGTTGCGCTCCCGCGAGCCCATGCCGCCGATGTACAGGGCCAGGAACGGGCGCATGGCGTCGCGGGCGGCGGCCAGGTCGTCGGCGACGTGCACCTGGACGTTGGGGGCGACGTCGAAGCCGTCCAGGTCGCGGCCGGCCCTGGCGGCCCCGGCGGCCAGGTGCTCGCGGAAGCCGCCGGCGTGCTCAGGGGCGAACAGGAACCCGAGCCAGCCGTCGGCCAGCTCGCCGGCCAGGGCCAGGTTCCCCGGCCCCATCGCCCCCAGATAGATGGGCAGCCGCTGCTGGGCCGGGCCGATGGTGAGCTTGAGGGCCTTGCCGGGGCCGTCGGGCAGGGGGAGCTCCAGGGTCTCGCCCTGGTAGCGGACCCGCTGGCGCTCCAGGGCCATGCGGACCACCGAGAGGTAGTCGCGGGCCCGGGAGAGGGGCCGGGCGAACCGCTGGCCGTGCCAGCCCTCGGCCACCTGGGGGCCGGACAGGCCGAGGCCGAGCCGGAACCGCCCCCCCGACAGCTGGTCGAGGGTGGCCGCGGTCATGGCCGTCATGGCCGGGCTGCGGGCCGGGATCTGGAAGACCGCCGACCCCAGGCCGATGGTGCTCGTCTGGGCGGCCAGCCAGGCGAGCACGGTGGCCGCGTCCGACCCGTAGGCCTCGGCCACCCAGGCCGAGGCGTAGCCGAGCCGCTCCGCCTCCCGGGCCAGCTCCAGCTGCTCGCCGGCCGTGGTCCCGGCCCCGAAGTAGCCGAGCATCACCCCGAGCCGCACCCGCCAGCTCCCTTCCCCCACGACGGCCGTCGCGGGGAGCCTACCGGCCGCTGACCTCCTTGGCGAAGGTCTCGAAGGCGTGCACGTAGCGGGCCACGTCCTCGTCGGTGTGCTGCACCGAAAGGGTCCACTGCTCGTCGATGCCCGGGGTCATGAACACGCCCTCGGTCGTCTCGTACAGCCACGACAGGTAGGAGAGGTCGGCGTCGACCCCGTCGCCGTCGAAGCCGGCGTAGGCGCGGTAGTCGAGCAGCTTCTCGGGGGCGTACATGACCGCGCCCTTGCCGCCGACCCCGGTGGTGTAGCAGGGCAGGTCGTAGTCGTCGATGACCCGC
>DASZON010000060.1:0-3296 GCA_035550755.1 Actinomycetota bacterium
TCAAGGTCGCCGAGCGCAAGGCCTGGAAGGCCAGCGGCCCGGTGCCGGCGGCCATGCGCACCAGCACCAGGGCGATCGCCGGGGCCCAGGCCGGCACCCTGCTCGGCTACGTCGGCCAGCGCGTCCTCGGCCAGTACGACCAGCCCCTGCCCGGTCCCGACCAGGCGGCCTCGGCCAACGGCGACGCCCCGCCGGCCGTGAAGGCCCACGGCGAGGGCACCGTCTGGTACGTGGTCCCCAACATCGTCGCCACCGAGCGCCGCCACCGCTTCCGCCCCGGCGACTTCCGCCTCTGGATCGCCCTCCACGAGACGGCCCACCGCCGCCAGTTCCGCGGCGTCGCCTGGCTCCCCGGCCACATGCAGGGCCTGCTGGACGAGTACCTGGGCTCGGTCGAGGTCGACGACGAGGCCGTCAAGCGCCTCACCCAGCGCCTCCAGGGCCTGGCCCGCCGGGCCATCGCCGGGGAGAAGATCGAGCTGCTCGACCTGCTGGTCACTCCCGAGCAGAAGGTCATCGTGGACCGCATCCAGTCGACCATGACCGTCCTCGAAGGCCACGGCGAGTTCGTCATGGACCTCCTCGGCGAGCGCCTCGTCCCCAACCACCAGCACATGCACGACACCCTCCGAGCCCGCCGCAACGCCCCCGGCGCCGCCGAGCGTCTCGTCCAGCAGCTGCTCGGCTTCCGCCAGAAGCTCGACCAGTACGCCATGGGGGAGAAGTTCGTCCGGCGGCTGTACGAGCGGGGCGGGATGGAGGCGGTGAACCAGGTGTTCGCGGCTCCGTCGGCCCTGCCGACCATGGACGAGGTCCGCGACCCGGACCGGTACCTGTCCCGGGCCGGCTGACGGGTGCGGCCATGACCGGCGGCCCGCGTCCTCGCCCAGCCCGGCGGTCATGACCAGGGCGCCGGCCGAGCTGCGGCGGGTGGCCGACCTCGCCGCCAAGGCCCTGGCCGGGGTCGGGGTGCCGGAGGACGGCGACGGGGTCGCGGTGGCCGTCTCGGGCGGGGCCGACTCCCTGGCCCTGCTCCACGCCCTGCGGGTCCTGGCCGGATCGCGGGGCTGGCGTCTGGCCGTGCTCACCGTCGACCACGGCCTGCGCCCGGGCTCGGCGGCCGACGCGGCCTTCGGGGCCGACCACGCCAAGTCCCTCGGGCTCGCGGCCCGCGTCCTCACCCTCACCTCCCGCGACCTCGAGGCCCACCAGGCCACCGGCCCCGAGGGCGCGGCCAGGGCGGCCAGGTACGGCGCGCTGTGGCCGGCCGCCGACGAGTTCGGCTGCCGCTGGCTTGCCACCGGCCACACCCTTGACGACCAGGCCGAGACGGTCCTCCTCCAGCTCCTCCGCGGCACCGGCCCCGACGGCCTGGCCGGCATGCCGGTCCGCTCCGGCCGCCTCCTGCGCCCCCTGCTCGCCGTCCGCCGCTCCGAGACCCGAACCTGCTGCACCGCCACCGGCCTGACCTGGCGCGAGGACCCGACGAACGCCACCGACGGGCCCCTCCGCAACCGGGTCCGCCACCACCTCCTCCCCCTCCTGGAGCAGCTCCGCCCCGGCGCGGCCAGCACCCTGGCCCGCACCGCCACCCTCGCCGCCGACGAACGCACCTGGCTGGACCCCCTGGTCGCCAGGGCTGTGGACAGCGCAGCGCACCGCAGCTCGCCGCGGGCTACCCTCCCAGAAGGGGCCCCACAAACCGGCGGTGAGGGTGACGCGCGCCCCGGTGGGTCCGGGGAGCGCCCCGGTGGGTCCGGGGTTGCCCTTGACGGGGCGACCCTTGCCGGGCTGCCGGTGGCGCTCGCGCGGCGGGTGGTGCGGGCGGCGGCCGTCGGGGCCGGCCTCGAAGCTCCGGATGCCGCCGCCACCGACCGGGTGCTTGCCTTGGCCGGGGCGGCCGGCGGGGCAAGAACCCGCTGGCCCGGGGGTGTGGCGGTGCGGGACGGACCGGTCATCCGCCTGACCCTCACGGCGGATTGACGGAGCCGTTAGGCTTACCCCTCCCGAGCGGATCCCCACAGGAGCCAGGCGCTGGTGTACGAGGACGACATCGAGTCGGTGCTGCTCACCGAGGAACAGGTCCAGGGCAAGGTCCGCGACCTGGCCGCCCAGATCTCCAAGGACTACGCCGGCCGCGACGTGCTGCTGGTCGGGGTGCTCAAGGGCGCCTTCATCCTCATGGCCGACCTGGCCAGGCACCTGACCGTGCCCCACGAGTTCGACTTCATGGCGGTGTCGTCCTACGGCTCGGCCACCCAGACCTCGGGCGTGGTCCGGATCCTCAAGGACCTCGACCGCGAGATCCAGGGCCGCGACGTGCTGATCGTCGAGGACATCATCGACTCCGGCCTGACCCTCAACTACCTGCTCAAGAACCTGCGCAGCCGGCGGCCGGCGACCCTCGAGGTGTGCGCCCTGCTCTACAAGCCCGAGCAGCTGAAGGCCGACATCGAGGTGAAATACGCCGGCTTCGACATCCCGAGCGTGTTCGTGGTCGGGTACGGGCTGGACTACGCCGAGCGGTATCGCAACCTCCCGTTCGTGGGCACGTTGAAGCCCGAGGTGTACCGCGGCCGGTGACGTGCCTGCTACGATGACGCTTCTGACCACTCATTTCATGTACCGCCCCCTCCGGCCGGCCGTGGCCCGATGTCTGCGGCTTCACAAACGACAAGGTCGTGCCACTATGGTCCGTGGAGGAGCGACAGGATGACGAGATGCCCAATCTGAACCGACTGTTCCGTGGACCAATGGCATATCTGCTGTTGATCCTCGTACTGGTTTTCCTGTTCTTCCGCTTCTTCGCCGCCTCCCCCCAGGTCGAGCAGGCCCGCCTGTCCGACGTGGTCAAGGCGATCCAGGACGGCCGGGTCAAGGACGCGGTCCTCAAGGACCAGGACCAGAAGATCACCGGCACCTACACCGACGGCCGCAAGTTCGAGGCCGCCTACACCGAGCAGCAGGGCAAGGACCTCTTCAACCAGCTGCAGGCGAAGGGCGTCCCGGCCCGGGTCGACCCGCGTGGCCAGTCGGTGCTCGTGCAGATCCTCATCCAGCTGCTCCCCTTCGCCGTGCTCCTGCTGCTGTTCTTCTTCCTCATGCAGCAGATGCAGGGCGGCGGCAACCGGGTGATGAGCTTCGGCAAGTCCAAAGCCCGCCTGGTCACCAAGGACCAGCCCAAGATCACCTTCCAGGACGTGGCCGGGGTCGACGAGGCCGTCGAGGAGCTCCAGGAGATCAAGGAGTTCCTCGAGAACCCGGCCAAGTTCCAGGCCATGGGGGCCAAGATCCCC
>DASZON010000061.1:0-4527 GCA_035550755.1 Actinomycetota bacterium
GGGGCAGGAGGTGCTGCTGGTGCTGGAGGACGGCACCGCCTTCGGTGGCGAGGCGTTCACGGCCCCGGCGGCCACGGTCGCCGGGGAGGTGGTGTTCAACACCGCCATGGGCGGCTACCAGGAGGTCCTGACCGACCCGTCGTACGCCGGCCAGCTCGTCTGCATGGCCGCCCCCGAGGTCGGCAACTACGGCACCGCCGGCGGCGACGCCGAGTCCGACCGGGTCCAGGTGGCGGCGTTCCTGGTCCGCCAGGCGGCCCGGCGGCCCTCGAGCTGGCGGGCCGAGCGGAGCCTGGCCGAGGAGCTGGACGCGGCCGGCGTGCCCGGGGTCGAGGGCCTCGACACCCGCCGGCTGGTCCGCCACCTGCGCGAGCGCGGCGCCATGCGCGGCGCCGTCTCCACCGAGGTGCTCGACCCGGCCGCCCTGCGCGAGCTCGCCCTGGCCGCCCCCGACCCCAACGGCCTGGCCATGGTCGACCGGGTGACCCGGGCCGAGCCGGTCGAGCTGCCCGCCGACGGCGACGAGCGGCACCGGGTGGTGCTCTACGACTTCGGGGCCAAGGCCAACATCGCCCGGCGGCTGCGCCGGCACGGGGCCCGGGTGCTGGTCGTCCCGGCCGCCACCCCGGCCGCCGACGCCCTGGCCTGGGGGCCCGACGGGGTGATGCTGTCCAACGGCCCCGGCGACCCCGCGACCGTCGGCCACGGCGTCCAGGCGACCCGGGAGCTGCTCGGCCGGGTGCCGGTGTTCGGGATCTGCCTCGGCCACCAGCTCCTCGGCCAGGCCGTCGGCGGCCGCACGGTCCGGCTCAAGTTCGGCCACCGCGGGGTCAACCAGCCGGTGGTCGAGCTGACCACCGGCAGGGTCGCCGTGACCAGCCACAACCACGGGTTCGCGGTCGACGGCGACAGCCTCCCGGCCGGCGCCCGGGTGACCCACACCAACGCCAACGACGGGGTCGTGGAAGGGCTGGAGTGCCTGGACGTGCCCGCCTTCTCGGTCCAGTACCACCCCGAGGCCGCCCCTGGGCCCCACGACGCCCACCCCCTGTTCGAGCGGTTCGCCGAGCTGATGCAAGGAGCGCGCCATGGCTGAGCAGCGGACCTTCCGGGCCCTGGGCGGCGTCGACCAGGGCGCCCTGCCCCCGGCGGGGGAGGTGGCCGACGCCCTGCGGGCCGAGTTCGAGCGGGTCTTCACCCTCAAGACCAGCCTCCGCGGCGAGGCCGAGGCCGGGGTGTCGCCCACCGGCCGGCGCACCACCGCCCAGGACGAGGCCAAGCTCCGCACCCTGGTGGCCAGCGTCGAGGGGGCCAGCCGGTTCGCCATCCGCCTGCGCCTGCTGAGCCCGGCCCAGGTCCGCGCCCTGTGGGCCGAGGCCATGGACCGGGGCCTGTACGACGGCTGGGACGCCGGCCAGAGCGCCTACGACCAGGCCGCCGGAGCCGACGCCAAGGACGAGCCGCCCAGCATCAGCACCAGCGGCAGCCCGCCCGAGGTCCTGCGGGGTGACGCCTAGTGCCGCTGCGCGAGGACCTGCGCACGGTCCTGGTCGTCGGGTCGGGACCGATCGTGATCGGGCAGGCGGCCGAGTTCGACTACTCCGGGACCCAGGCCTGCCGGGCCCTGCGGGGGCTGGGGCTGCGGGTGGTGCTGGTCAACTCCAACCCGGCCACGATCATGACCGACCCCGAGGTCGCCGACGCCACCTACCTGGAGCCGCTCACCCCCGGCCCGGTGGCGGCCGTCCTCGAGGCCGAGCGGCCCGACGCCCTCCTGCCCACCCTCGGCGGGCAGACGGCCCTCAACCTGGCCGTGGCCCTGCACGAGAACGGCACCCTGGAGCGGCTCGGGGTCGAGCTCATCGGGGCCACCGTGGACGCCGTCCGCCGGGCCGAGTCCCGGGTCGAGTTCACCGAGACCTGCCGGGCGGTCGGGCTCGACCTGCCCAGCGGGGTCGAGGTCGGCTCGGTCGACGAGGGCCTGGCCGCCGTCACCGACCTCGGCCTGCCGGTGGTCATCCGGCCCTCCTTCACCCTCGGCGGCTGGGGCGGCGGCATCGCCCGCACCCCCGCCGAGCTGCGGCGCCTCCTCGGCGAGGGCCTGACCGCCAGCCCGGTCGGCCGGGTCCTGATCGAGGAGTCGGTGCTCGGCTGGAAGGAGTTCGAGCTCGAGGTCATGCGCGACCGGGCCGACAACGCGGTGGTCGTCTGCTCGATCGAGAACGTCGACCCGATGGGCGTCCACACCGGCGACTCGGTCACCGTCGCCCCCCAGATGACCCTGTCCGACCGCGAGTACCAGGAGATGCGCGACGACGCCCTGACCGTGCTGCGGGCCGTCGGGGTCGAGACCGGCGGGGCCAACGTCCAGTTCGCCGTCGACCCCCGCAGCGGCCGCCGGGTCGTGATCGAGATGAACCCGCGGGTGTCGCGCTCCTCGGCCCTGGCCTCCAAGGCCACCGGGTTCCCGATCGCCAAGGTGGCCGCCCAGCTGGCCGTCGGCTTCACCCTCGACGAGATCCGCAACGAGGTCACCGGCAAGACCGCCGCCGCCTTCGAGCCCACCCTCGACTACGTGGTCGTCAAGGTCCCCCGGTTCAACTTCGAGAAGTTCCCCGGCGCCGACCCCGAGCTGACCACCCGGATGAAGTCGGTGGGGGAGGTCATGGCCATCGGCCGGACCTTCTCCGAGGCCCTCCAGAAGGCCTGCCGGTCCCTGGAGACGGGCCGCGACGGCCTCGGCGACCCGTCCGGCGACCCCGCCCCGCACAGCCCCGGAGCCGAGCCCGAGGCCCTGCTGGCCGCCTGCGCCAGGCCGACCGCCGACCGGCTGGAGGCGGTCGAGCGGGCCCTGCGCCTGGGCCGCTCGGTCGACGAGGTCGCCGCCGCCTCCGACATCGACCCCTGGTTCGTGGACGGCATGGCCCGCATCGTCGAGGTCGGGGCCGAGGCCGCCACGGCCGCGTCCATCGACGACCTCGGCCGGGGCCTGCTGTGGCGGGCCAAGCGCCACGGCTTCTCCGACGCCCAGCTGGCGGCCATGGTCGGGGCCACCGAGGGCGAGGTCCGGACCCGCCGCCGGGCGCTGGGGGTCGAGCCCGTGTACCGCTCGGTCGACACCTGCGCCGGCGAGTTCGAGGCCTCCACCCCCTACCACTACTCGACCTACGAGGAGGAGACCGAGGTCCCGGCCACCGGCCGGCGCCGGGTGGTCGTGCTCGGGTCGGGGCCCAACCGCATCGGCCAGGGCGTCGAGTTCGACACCGCCTGCGTCCACGCCGTCCAGGCCCTGCGCGACGCCGGCTACGAGACGGTGATGGTCAACTGCAACCCCGAGACCGTCTCCACCGACTACGACATCGCCGACCGCCTCTATGTCGAGCCGCTGACCTGCGAGGACGTCCTGGAGGTGTGCCGCGCCGAGGCCGCCGGGGGCGAGCTCGTGGGGGTGATCGTGACCATGGGCGGCCAGACCCCGCTGCAGCTCGCCTCGGGGCTGGCCGCCGCCGGGGTGCCCCTGCTCGGGACCCCGCCCGAGGCCATCGACCTGGCCGAGGACCGCGGCCGGTTCGGCACCGTGCTGGTGCGCTGCGGCCTCGACGCCCCGCCCTGGGGACAGGCGGCCAGCGTCGAGGCGGCCCTGGCCGTGGCCGACCAGGTCGGCTACCCGGTCCTGGTCCGGCCCTCGTACGTGCTCGGCGGCCGCTCCATGGAGGTCTGCTACGACCCCGGGTCCCTGGCCCGCTCCGGCGCCCTGGCCAGGGTCGGGGACGGGTCCCGCCCGGTGCTGGTGGACCGGTTCCTGGAGGACGCGGTCGAGGTCGACGTCGACGCCCTCTGCGACGCCACCGGGAACGTGCTGGTCTGCGGGGTCATGGAGCACATCGAGGAGGCCGGGATCCACTCCGGCGACTCCGCCTGCGTGCTCCCGCCGATCACCCTCGGGCCCGACCAGGTGGCGGCCATCGAGGAGGCCACCGCCCGCCTCGGCCGGGCCCTTGGGGTGGTCGGGATCCTCAACGTCCAGTTCGCCTTCAAGGGCGACCGGCTGTACGTGCTCGAGGCCAACCCGCGGGCCAGCCGCTCGGTGCCGTTCGTGGAGAAGGTCACCGGGCTGCCGGTGGCGCGGGCGGCGGCCCTGCTTATGACTGGCTCGACCCTGGCCGGCCTGGGCCTCGAGGCCTCCGAGCCGGCCCACGTCGGGGTCAAGGAGGCGGTGCTGCCGTTCGCCCGCTTCCCCGGGGCCGACTCGCTGCTGGGACCGGAGATGCGCTCCACCGGCGAGGTCCTGGGGCTGGACGGCCGGTTCGGGGCGGCGTTCGCCAAGAGCCAGGAGGCCGCCTACGGGGCCCTGCCGGCCAAGGGGGTGGCGTTCCTGTCGGTCCGCAACGCCGACAAGCGGGCCATCGTGCTGCCGGCCAAGCGGCTCGCCGACCTCGGCTTCACCCTGGTCGCGACCACCGGCACGGCCGGGGTCCTGCGCCGCAACGGGATGCAGGCCCAGGTCGTCCGCAAGGGCCACGAGGG
>DASZON010000062.1:0-16618 GCA_035550755.1 Actinomycetota bacterium
ACGTCATCCGCCTGGCCGGCGCGCTGATGAGCCAAAACGAGCCCAACGCCGAACGCGAACGCGGCGTCATTATCAACACGGCTTCGATTGCCGCCTTCGACGGCCAGATCGGCCAGGCCGCCTACTCGGCCAGCAAGGCCGGGGTGGCCGGCATGACCCTGCCGATCGCCCGCGAGCTGGCGCGGGTCGGCATCCGGGTGATGGCCATCGCCCCCGGGATCTTCGACACCCCCATGCTGGCCGCCATGCCCGACCAGGTCCGCGCCTCCCTCGGCGCCCAGGTCCCCTTCCCCTCCCGCCTGGGCCAGCCGGAGGAGTACGCCGCCCTGGTCCGCCACATCCTCGGGAACCGGATGCTCAACGGTGAGACCATCCGCCTCGACGGGGCCATCCGCATGGCCCCGAAGTAGGAGGGGAGCGGCCGATGACGGTGAGCGCCGAGGTCGAGGGCCGGGTGGGCTGGATCACGCTCGACCGGCCGCCGGAGAACCGCCTGGACGCGGGCGAGCTGGAGGAGTTCGACGTGGCCGTCGGCCGGGTGGCCGAGGCCGAGGTGGCGGTGGCGGTGATCCGGTCGGGCAGCGACGAGGTCTTCTGTGCCGGGGCGGATCTGAAGCCGTTCCTGGAGCGGTCGCCCGACGACAACCTGACCGCCTGCCGCCGCGCCCACCAGGTGCTCGGCCGCCTCGCCGACGAGGCGCCGCTGTTCGTGGCCGCCATCGCCGGCCACGCCATCGGCCTCGGCTACGAGATCGCCCTGGCCTGCGACATCCGGGTCGCCGCCAAGGGCCGCTACCGCATCGGGCTGGCCGACATCACCCTCGGCCTGCTCCCCGCCACCGGCGGCGCCCAGCGCCTGCCCCGCCTGATCGGCCGGGGCCGGGCCCTGGACCTGCTGACCACCGGCCGCACCGTCACCCCGGCCGAGGCCGAGCGCCTGGGCATGGTCGACCGGCTGGTCCCGGCCGGCGAGTTCGACACCGCGGTGGCCGCCCTCGCCGCCGGCCTGGCCGCCGGCGCCCCCCTGGCCGTGGCCGCCATCACCCGGGTCGTCAACGACGGCATCGAGCGGCCCCTGGACGACGCCCTCGACCGCGACCTGGACGAGCTGACCGACCTGTTCACCTCCGAGGACGCCCGCGAGGGCATGACCGCCTCCCTGGAGGGGCGAGCCCCGAAGTTCACCGGCCGCTGAGCCGACCCACCCCAGCCCGGCCCCCGAGGGGTGTGCCGGACGGCACCACCCCCCGGTGCCGTCCGGCACTGCCGCCCGTCCCCCGGCGAGCTTGGATTGTTTCGCCGGAACTCGGCGAAGGGGGAGCCAGGTGGCAACGGTCCACCCGGTGGAGCTGGCCACCGACGACGTCGCCGTCGCCAGGCGGTCGCGGGCCGAGCGGTCCAAGCTCCGCCGCGAGCTGGGACGCCTGGACGCCGTCTGCCTGCTGATCTCGGCCATCGTGGTCCTCGACACCATGGGGGCGGTGGCACAGGGCGGGGCCCAGACGCTGACCTGGCTGGCCGTGGTCGCGGCCCTGTTCTTCGTGCCCGCCGGGCTGGTCATCGCCGAGCTCGGGGCCACCTTCCCCAACCAGGGCGGGCCCTATGTCTGGGCGCGGCTGGCCTTCGGCCGCTACGCCGGGTCGCTGGTCGCCCTCATCTACTTCCTGGAGACGCCGGTGTGGGTGGGCGGGTCGCTGGCCATCACCGCCGTGGCCGTGGTCGACCGGCTGGTCGTGCCCGTGGGCGGGGCCTGGCGGGTCGTGGTGGCGCTGGCCTTCGTCTGGACGACGGTCGCCCTGGCGGCCGTGCCGCTGCGGGCCGGGAAGCGGGTGCCCCTGGCCGGGGCGGCCGCCCAGGTCGTCCTGCTCGGCTTCTTCACCGCGACGGTGGCCGCCTACGCCGCCGGGCACGGCCTGCACGGGCCGGCCGCCGCCGACCTGGCTCCCTCCTGGGCGGTGTTCGTCCTGGTCGCCCCCGTGCTGGTCTACAACTTCCTCGGCTTCGAGCTGCCGTCCACGGCCGGCGAGGAGCTGCGGGACCCGGCCCGGGACGTGCCGGCGTCGATCATCCGCGCCGGCGTCCTCACCTGTGCCCTCTACGCCGTCCCGGTCCTGGCCGTCGTGCTGGTCGTCCCGGCCGACCGGCTCACCGGGCTGACCGGCTTCATCGACGCCCTGGCCACGGTGTTCACCGTCTACGGGTCCTGGGCCAGGCCGGTCGCGCTGGCGGCCGCCGTGGCCTTCGTGTGGATCCTGGTCGCCAACGGGCTCACCTGGGTGATGGCGTCCTCGCGGACCCAGGCGGCGGCCAGCCTGGACCGGATCGGCCCGGCGTCACTGGGCCGGGTGTCGGCCCGGACGGGCACGCCGCTCGCCGCCACCGTGGCCGCCGGCATGGTCGCCACCGGCACCACCCTGGCCGCCTTCGCCGTGGCGGGCGGCGACAACAGCCGCTACTTCAGCGCCGCCTTGACCCTCTCCATCGCCCTGCTCGCCCTGGCCAACCTGGTCGTGTTCCCGGCCCTGGTCCGGCTGCGCCGCACCCGTCCCGAGCAGCCCCGCCCCTTCCGGGTCCCGGGCGGCCCAGCCGGTGCCCTCATCGCCGCCACCCTGGCCACCGGCTGGTCGGCCCTCGCCCTGGCCGCCGTCCTGTGGCCGGGGCTCGGCACCGGCGACCCCGACGCCCACCTCCCCGACGGCTTCGCCGGCGACCGCCTCGGCTTCACCCTGGCCGAGCTCATCCCCCTGGCCGCCGTGCTGGCGGCGGCGTCCCTGCTGGTCCGCCGGATCGGCGCGGCCCCGCTGGCCCGGGCCGCCGAGGAATTCCTGGCCCGCGGCGACGCTCACTTCTCCATCCCCGGCCACAAGCGCAACCCGGCCCTGGTCGGCGACCGGCCGGCCCTGCTGGCCGACATGCCGCACCTGTGCGGGGTCGACGACATCCGCGGCTCGCGCGACCTGCTCGGACAGGCCCAGCGGCTGGCCGCCAGGGCCTGGGGAGCCGACCGGACCTGGTTCTCGGTCTCGGGGTCGACCATGGCCAACCAGGCGATGTGCCTGGCCGCCGGCGCGCCCGGCGACCGGGTGGTGGTGGCCAGGACCTCGCACCGCTCGGTCCTGGCCGGGCTGGTGCTGGCCGGGCTCGACCCGGTCTGGGTCCGGCCCGACGTCGAACCGGCCAGCGGGCTGGCCCTGGCCGTCCCACCCGACCGGGTCGAGCGCGCCCTGGCCGCGCACCCCGGGGCGAAGGCGGTGATCCTGGTCGAGCCGTCGTATCTGGGGGTGACCTCGGACGTGGCCGCGATCGCCCGGATCGCCCACCGGCACGGGGCGGCGCTGCTGTGCGACCAGGCCTGGGGGGCGCATTTCGCCTTCCACCCGGCCCTGCCCGACTGCGCGGTCGCCGCCGGCGCCGACCTGGTCGTGCTGAGCGGCCACAAGACCCTGACCGCCTTCTCCCAGGGGGCGCTGCTGCACGCCGTCGACCGCGGCTTCGCCGACCTCGACCGGCTCGACGCCGCCGTCGAGGCCCTGTCCACCACCAGCGCCTCCGGGCTGATCCACGCCAGCATCGACTCGGCCCGGGCGCTGATGGAGCGCGACGGGGCCGCCCTGGTCGGGCGGGCGCTGGAGCTGGCCGAGCGGTTCCGGGCCCGGATCGACGGCTTCCAGGGGGCCCGCTGCCTGGACGAGCGGCTGCTCGCCCACCCGTCGGTGCACGCCGTCGACCCGCTCAAGCTGGTCGTGGACCTCTGCGGGACCGGGGTGGACGGCTTCCAGGTCGAGCGCGACCTGCGCGCGGACGGCGTGGTGCTGGAGATGGCCGACCGGACCGTCCTGGTGCCCCTGCTGACCATCGGCGACGACCGCCGTTCGGTGGACCGGCTGATCGAGGCCCTGCGCCGGTCGCTGGCCCGGCGGGCCGGGACGGCCACCTCACCGGCGGTGGCCGGCGCCGCCTGGCGGACCGTGCCCCAGCCGGTCCTTAGCCCTCGCGGCGCCTTCTTCGCCCCCCACGAGCGGGTCCCGGCGGACCGGGCCGCCGGCCGGGTCGCGGCCGAGATCGTCGCTCCCTACCCGCCCGGGATCCCCGCCCTGGTCCCCGGCGAGCTGATCACGGCCGAGCTGCTGGAGGCGCTCCGGGAGGAGGCCCGGGCCGGCACCCGCATGGCCGGCGCCGCCGACCCGGCCCTGGACAGCCTCCTGGTCGTGCGGGCCTGACCGTCAGCGGGAAGGCGGGGGCTGGTGAGGAGGCTGCCCACGAACCCGGCGACCTCGGCGACCACGGCCGGGTCGCGCAGGATCCGGCGGTGGCCGAGGCCGGTGGTGGTGACCAGCCGGGCCCCGGGCCAGGCGCGGGCGATGGCGTCGCTGTCCGACCAGCCGGTCTCGGCGTCCTGGCGGTCGTGGACCAGCAGCAGCGGCGGGGTCGCCCCGGTCCGGGCCAGGTCGGGGACCCTGAAGGCCGACAGCGGCATGCCGACCCGGCGCTCGATCCGGCGGACCATGCGGCCCCGGGTCCGCTCGCCGAAGCCGAGGCGCCGGGCGAAGGTGCCGGTGTAGGGGAGCGGGTCGGCCATCGGGGCCACGAACACCGCCCGGCCGACGGCCAGGCCCTCGCCCATCGCGTAGGCGGTGGCGGTCGCGCCCAGGGAGTGGGCGACCACGGCCGCGGCCGGGCCGTGGGCGGCCACCACCGCGGCCAGGGAGTCGGCCAGCTCCAGGGCGGTGCTGCGACCCGGCCCCGCGGGGCCCGGGTCGGCGTCGCCGTGGCCGAGGGCGTCGAAGGCGACCACCCGGTGGCCGGCCTCGGCCAGGGGGGCGGCGAACGCGTCCAGCTGGCCACGCCAGCCACCCCAGCCGTGGACCAGGTAGACCGGCGGGCCGTCGCCCCAGGTCTCCCCGGGCACCGTGCGACCGTGGACCCGGACCTCGAAGGGGCGGCCGGGCGGGGCCAGGCGGTCGCGGCGGCCGCCGGCCCGGGGCACGGTGAACCAGAGCCGCTCGGCCCAGCGCGCGCCCACCGCCGGCGCGACCCGCTCGAGGATCCCAAGTGATCGAACGATCGTGCTTTTCTGGATGGTGGCGAGTCGGCGGGAGGGCATGGCGTGGGCTCCTCAGGAGGCGGGGTGACGGGCGGCGGACAGCAGCGCCTCGACGGCGCGGGCGGCGCGGGCGGCGGCGTCGGGGTCGCCGAGGAGGCGGCTGGCGTGGTGGTAGGCCAGCATGGTCCCGTGCAGGTCGTAGGCGAACTGCTCGGGGTCGGCGTCGGGGCGGAAGTGGCCCTCGGCGATGCCGGTCCGGAACACCTGGGCGATGGTGTCCAGCCAGTCGCGCTGGTCCTGGGCCAGGCGGTCGCGGACCGGGCCGGGCTGGGCGTCGAACTCGGCGCTGGCCGCCACGAACAGGCAGCCGCCGGGCAGGGCGTCGGCGTCCCAGGCGAGCCAGCGCCGGAACAGCTCGCGCACCCGCGGCTCGCCACGGGGGGCGGCCAGGGCGGGGCGGACCACCAGGTCGATGAAGCGGGCCCGGGTGTGGTCCAGCAGCTGGAGCTGGAGCGACTCCTTGGACTGGAAGTGGGCGAACAGCCCGCTCTTGGAGAGCTGGGTCGCCGTGGCCAGCGACCCGATGGTCAGCCCGCCCAGCCCGACCCGGCTGGCCACCCGGGCCGCCTCGTCGAGCACGGCCTGCTTGGTCGCCGTCCCCTTGCTCATGCCCGTCATAAAAGCACGAACGTTCGTCTAGATCAAGAGGACTCCGCGGAATCCTTGTCCGCCGGGGGCTGGGGGCGTTTGGAGGACCAGGTGGTGGGGTCGTCCTTCAGGCCTTCGAGCACGAAGCAGGCGACGGGGTCGCGCTTGCCCCTGATCTCGATGGGGTCGAGGGGGCGGGCGATGGCCAGGTGCTTGATCGTCTCGTGGGTGGTGGGGCCGAGTACGACCTGGCCGGCCTCGGCCACCTCCTGCTCGAGGCGGGCGGCCAGGTTGACGGTGTCCCCGATGGCGGTGAAGTTGCGGAACTCGTCGCTGCCGATGTTGCCGATCAGGGCCGGCCCGGTGTTGACCCCGATCCGGAACCGGGGCCAGTCGGGCTCGCGCTCGGCCACGGTCTCGATCGCCGCCTGCATGCCAAGGGCCGCCCTGGCCGCCCGCAGGGCGTGGTCGGGCTGGCGGGCCGGGGCGTTGAACAGGACCATGACCGCGTCGCCGACGAACTGCACCACCGTGCCCCCGTTGGCCAGCAGCACCGGCACGGCCCGGCCGAAGTACTGGTTGAGCATGCCCACCACCCGGTCCGGGGTGGTCTTCTCAGAGAACGGCGTGAACCCGCGCAGGTCGGCGAAGAGCACGGTCACCTCGGCGATGTCGCCGCCAAGGGCCGCCTGGGTCGGGTCGGCCAGCAGGGCCGTGGCCACGTCCGGCGACATGTACTGGCGGAACAGCCCGTCGAGCTGGCGGTACAGCCGGGCGTTCTCCAGCCCGATGGACAGCTGGCTGGCCAGGGCCCGCAGCAGCCAGCGGTCACGGTCGGCGAACCCGCCCTCGGTCCGGCGCACGTCGAGCACCCCGGCCGGCCGGTCCTTGACCGTCAGGGGCAGGCACAGCCGCCCCCCGGACTCCTCGCGCTCCTCGACCGGCTCCAGCGACTTCAGGGCCGCCCCGGCCGGGTCGCCACCGTCGCCGGCCGGCTGCTCGCCGTCGCCGTTCGCGGGCCAGCCCTCGGCCCGCATCGAGGACGGGAACACCAGCTCCTCGCCCTCGACCAGCCCGACCCGCAGGGCGTCGGGGCGCAGGGCCCGGCCGGTCAGCTCGACCCCACGCTCCAGCAGCTGGCGCTCGTCCACGATCACCCGGGCCTCGGCGCCGACCGCGACCAGGGCCCGCAGCCGCTCGATCTGCTCGCGCTCGGCCACCAGCGCCTCGGCCGCCTGCTCCAGCACCGACGCCTGGCCCTCGGTGAGGTCGAAGCGCTGGGCCAGGTCGGCCACCACCCGGCCCACCGGCCGCTCGGCCCCGTCGCCCTGGGGCCGCTGCATGGCCTCGACCAGCGCCTCCAGGGCGGCGGTGTGCTCGCGGCGCACCTGCTCGATCGTCTCCTGCAGGTAGATGCCGCGGAACAGGCTGGTCCAGGAGCCTTCGCGGGCGTACTGCACGTGGGCGCTGTAGTAGACGAAGGCGAAGGCGAAGGCCATCAGCAGGTGCCACTCCCACCACGAGGCGTGCCAGTTGCGGGCCACCGCGACCGCGACCATGGCCTCGGCCAGCAGGGCGAAGGCGGTGAGGATGGCGATCAGGATGACCGACGGCCGCCGCCGGTGCAGCCGCCAGTAGCGGGCCGCGGCCAGCAGGTACAGGGCGACCCCGGTCACGGCCATGACGGTCAGCGGGCCCCGGGTGGCCTCCTCGGGCAGCGGCGCCTCCAGCGGCGGCAGCCCGAACAGCGACACGACGCCCCAGCCGACCAAGACCGCGGCCAGGCCGCCCCGGAGCAGGCCCTGGTGGCGCAGGACGGCCTCGGCCCGATCGTGGGTCAGCTCGAGCGAGGAGAGGGCGGCGAACACGGCCGCCAGCAGCAGCCCCACCGGGGTGGCGATGGTGAAGCCGGCGTTGCGGCCGTACAGCAGCACCTGCGGGGTGGCCAGGGCGTGCAGGAGCAGGAACCCGGCCGAGGACAGGAACACCAGCGAGACCAGGAACAGGCGGGCGTCGGCGCGCTGGCGCGACACCTCGCTCATGCGCACCCCGAGGGCCACGTTGACCGCGGCCACGCCCACGACCAGCCCGAAGTGGATGCCGTGGTGCTCGAGCATGACGTCGAAGTGGGGCTGGGCGAGCAGCAGCCACAGCCCGAGCAGGGGCAGGATCAGATGGAAGCCCCAGACGGCGACGCGCAGGGACGCCCGTCGGGGGATGGCCGCGGCCATGGTCAGCCGTCCGGTTCGCGGCGACCCCTGGCCACCTCGGCGAGGGCGTCCCGGTCGAGCTGGTCGCCGGCGACCACGGCGATCCGGCACGGGGTCACGGCCCGCAGGGTGGCCGAGCGCCTGCCCCCCTCGAGCAGGGCCATCTCACCGACCACGGCCCCGGGGCCGAGCTCGGTCACGGGCTTGCCGTCGATCTCGACCATCAGCACGCCGTCGAACAGGAGATAGACGTCGGTGCCGGTCTCGCCCTGCTCGACCAGGACCTCGCCGTCCTTGAGCCGCCGGAAGCTGGGCTTGCCGTCGATGATGGCCACCGACAGCCGCCGCTCCAGGGCCGTCTCGGCGGCCACGACCAGGGCCGGCGAGTCCTCGTCGCCCCAGGGGGTGCGCTGCAGCTCGGTCTCGCGGAACCAGCGGGCGAAGTCGATCCGGCCCGTCTTGGCGACCAGCTTGCCGTCGTGGTCGTAGATCCAGTGCCGGGGGAAGGGGCTGGCGCCGACGACCTCGTAGGCGGCCCGGCCGTCGGCGTGGATGGTCAGGGCCAGGGTCGACCAGGCGGCCGGGGCGACCCACTGGACGAACGGCGGGCGGCGGATGCGCCGCGGCGCCGGGGCGCCGGTGCGGCCCCCGGCCGACTGCATGAACCGGACCCAGCCGTCGCCCTGCTCGGGCTTGGGCTGGATGTCCGGGAAGGGCATGGCCGCGAAGGTCAGGTCGCGCGAGCCGAGGCGCAGGGTGGTGGCGCCGATGTGGCCGTGGCCGGCGTGGCCGTGGTCGACGATGCGGCCGTCCTCGACCTCGATCCAGGCCCGCAGCTCGTTGGCGAACCGGAAGCGGTCGGCCTCCTTGAGGGCCTGGAGGTCCTCCAGGACGTCGGGCGGTGGCGGGTCGTAGTGGGCGATGCCGAGGCGGAACGCCAGCTCGGTCCCGGCGCCTTCCATCGCCCCGAGCGGGATCCACGACAGCGAGGTGACCGACGACTCGATTCGCACGTTGAGCTCCTTTGTGTTCCCGGCCGCATTCTCCCTGGCCCGTGGCCCCGATGCCAGGGGGTTGGCCAACCGGGCCATACTTGCGCCATGGCCGTCGGTGACCCGTGGCAGCCGCTCTCGGTCGCCGAGGTGACCGTGCTGCTCGACGGCATGCCGGCCCGCTGGTGGATCGCCGGCGGCTGGGCGATCGACCTCTTCGCGGGCGCGTCCACCCGTGACCACGACGACGTCGACGTGGCGGTGCTGCGCCCGGATCAGGCGGCCGTGCAGGCGCATCTGGACGGCTGGGACCTGCGGGTCGCCCGCGACGGCCGCCTCGTTCCCTGGGCTCCGGGGCGCCCGCTCGCCCCGGACGAGCACGGGATCTGGGCGCGACCGGACCCGGCCTCGCCGTGGCGGTTGGAGCTGCTGGTGGACGAGGTCGTCGACGGCCAGTGGGCGTACCGGCGCAACCTCGCGGTGCGGCTGCCCCTGGTCCGGCTGGGCCGCGAGACGGCGGAAGGAGTGCCGTACCTGTGCCCCGAGGTCGTGCTGCTCTACAAGTCCAGGCGGCCGCGCGGCCGACGAGCACGACGCCCGGGTCGCCATCCCGCGGCTGTCCGGCGCGGAGCGGTCCTGGCTGGCGGCGGCGATCGCCGCCGACGCGCCCGATCATCACTGGCTGCCCCTCCTCGCCTGAGCGGGCGGAAGGGGTGGGGCGGGGTGGCACGGGACCACCGGTGGGGTGGGAGGCAGGGACCAGGAGGCCGGGTCGGGGGTGCGGCCGAGGAGGGCTCTGATCCGGCCGGCGGTGGTGGGGACGAACGGCCAGGCGGCCACGCCGAGGGCGTCGAGCAACGGCAGGAGGCGGGACAGCTCGCGGTGGGCGGCGGGGTCGGGGAGGTGCCAGGGCTCGCTGGCGGCCAGGCGGCGGTTGACCGAGCGGCCGATGGCGTGGACGCCGTGGAGGGCGCGGCGGAGGTCGCCGCGGTCGAGGGCCGAGCCCACCTCCTCGAGGGCGGTGGTGGCCTCGGCCCGCTCGGGCCCGGCGGCGGCCAGGGCGGCCGGGTCGGGGTGGCCGCCAAAGCGCCGCCACAGCAGGGTGGCGACGCGGTGGGGCGGGCCGGCGACGGCGCCGAGCAGGCCGCTGGCGGTGAGCTCGTCGAGCTTGTCCCAGGCCAGCTCCACGTCGGCCGTCTCCGGGTTGAGGGCGCAGAGGGCATGGCGCAGCGGGTCGAGGCCGAACCGGTCGATGGCCTCGTCGATGGTCGGGGCGTGGCCACGGCTGGCCGACAGCTTGCCCCCGGCAAGGGTCAGGTGGTGGTTGGCCACCACCTCGTCGGGCGGGCGCAGGCCATCCCCGGCGCCGAGGAGGATCGCCGGCCACCAGACGGTGTGGAACCAGATGTTGTCCTTGCCCACGAAGTAGCGGTGGCGGGCGGCCGGGCCCAGCCACCACGCCCGCCAGGCGTCCGGCTGGCCACACCGCTCGGCCCACTCCACCGACGCCGACAGGTAGCCGATGACGGCGTCGAACCACACGTACAGCCGGCGGTCGTCCCAGCCGGGCAGGGGGACGGGCACGCCCCAGTCGAGGTCGCGGGTGATGGCCCGCGGGCGCAGCCCGGCCTCCAGCCAGCCGCGGGCCTCGGCCCCGACGAACGGCCGCCAGCGCCCCTCGTGGGACTCGACGTACCGGGCGACGGCCGGCTGGAGCAGATCGAGGCGGAGGAACAGCTGGCGCAACGGCCGCAGCCCGGCCGGGCCGCCGCAGCGCCGGCAGCGGGGCGAGCCGAGCTCCTCCGGGTCCAGCGTCCGGCCGCAGCTGTCGCACTGGTCGCCGCGGGCGTCCGGGGCCCCGCAGCGGGGGCAGGTCCCCTCCACGTAGCGGTCAGGGAGCGAGCGGCCCTCGCGCTCGCAGAAGGCGGCCGGCTGGGTCGCCCCGGTCACCAGCCCGTTGTTGTGCAGGCGCAGGAACAGCTCCTGGGTGACGGCGTGGTGGTTCGGGGTCGCGGTCCTGGTGTAGAGGTCGAAGGAGATGCCGGCGCGGGCGAAGGTGGCCGCGATGCGCTCGTGCTCGCGGTCGGCCAGGGCGGCCGGGGACAGGCCGGCCCGCTCGGCCGCGACCGTGATCGGGGTGCCGTGCTGGTCGGACCCGGACACGAGCAGCACCCGGTCGCCGGCCAGGCGGTGGTAGCGGGCGGCGACGTCGGCGGGCAGGTAGGCCCCGGCCAGGTGGCCGAGGTGGCGCGGCCCGGACGCGTACGGCCAGGCGACACCGATCAGGACGTCCATCGGAATGGTCCTCTCGTCAGGGACCAGCCGGGACGGGCGTGCCGCTAGTCGTCGAGCAGGGCGCGGCGCAGGAGGTCGCGGAGGCGGCGCTGCTCGTCGAAGCTCAGCTTGCCCAGGCCCGGTGGTGGCTCGGACAACCGGTCGAGCAGCCGCATTCGCAGAGCGGTGCCCTCCTCGGTGAGCATCAGCGTCCTGACCCGGCGGTCGCCGGGCGCCGACCCGCGCTCGACCAGCCCCCGGTCACCGAGCCGGTCGACGATCCCGGTGATGTTCGAGGGGTCGCAGTGCAGGCCGCCGGCCAGCTCCCGCATGGCGATCGGGTGGCCGGGGCGCAGCACCTTGAGGGCGTGGGCCTGGGGGAAGGACAGGCCCAGCTCGGTGACGGTGTCGAGGAAGCGCTGGCGCACCCGCGACATGGAGAGCTCGACCAGCAGCTCCCAGACCTCCCGGTCCGGGGCCTCGGTGCCGGCCTCCACCGTCATCGCGTCTCCGATACTTGAGCCCTTCAATGGTAGGGCCAGGATTCCACACGCACCCGGGGGTGACAAGGACCACCCCCCGGACCTGGACAAATGCCAAGCATTCCGGCGAGCCGCTCCACCGCAACCCGGCTGGATTCCTTGCCAGGCAAGGGAATTGCTTCATGTTCCGTAATCGCGAGCCGATGATGCCGTTGTGCCGCAACGGATTGACGTACATCGAGGGTTGTTGACCTTTGATATCCGCGTCTTTACGATGCTCGGCCGAAGGGGGACGGGGCAAATGGGGTCCGGTCCCGATGGGGGAATTCCCCTTACTGGGCAAGGAGGCGCCCTTGAACCGCAAGGAACTCGTCGAGTCGATCCAGAAGCACACGTCGGTGGCGCGTGCCGACGTCGACAAGGTGCTCGGCAGCCTGATCCAGCACACCCAGGTCGCCGTCAAGAAGGGCGAGCGCGTGGCGCTGGTTGGCTTCGGGACCTTCGAGCGGCAGGACCGTAAGGCCCGCACCGCCCGCAACCCCCGCAGCGGCGCGCCGGTCAAGGTGAAGGCAACCAAGGTCCCGCGGTTCCGCGCCGGGCAGGGCTTCAAGGACGTCGTGGCCGGCAAGGCGACCGCGCCCAAGCTCACCCCGGTGAAGTCCACCGCCAAGGCGACCACGGCCAAGGCGAGCACGGCCAAGGCCGGCGTCTCGCGGGCCAGCACCGCCAAGGCGACCACCACGCGGGCGACCACGGCGCGGGCGACCACCGCCCGGGCGACCACGGCCAAGGCCAGCACCGCCAAGGCGGCCGTGTCGCGCAACAGCGCCGCCAAGAGCACCACCAAGGCGGCCGGCAAGAGCAAGGCCAAGAGCGGCAAGAAGAAGTAGCGCCGCTGACGACGCCGAGGCCCCGCTCCGGCGGGGCCTCGGTCGTTCCGGGGGACCGCTCAGGCGGGGTCGGGCAAGGTGAGGATGTTGACGTAGGTGACCCGGGCGGCGTCGCCCTCGCCCTCGACCCGGAACTTCACCCGCTGGCCGAGGGTGAGCTTGCGCAGCCCCGAGCCGCGGAACGCCTCGGGAGGCACGTCGTACTCGACGCGGGCGTCGGTGAGCACGACCGCCGCCCAGGTCTCGGGGTCGAAGCTCTTCACGGTGCCCTGCAGCATCACGCCTCCTCCGGTCGGGCCTGGAGCATATCGAGATCTTTGAGCCGGCGGGCCGTGACCGACGACGGGTCGAGGCGGCCGGCCACCGCCCGGAGATCACCGACGGTGTCGACGTCCAGCGACAGGCCGGGGTCGTCGACCCGGACGGCGCCGGGCACGGCCAGGTGGCGGGCCGCCGAGTCGGGGCCGAAGCTGGGCGCGAACGACGCCGGGTCGCGCCAGGCGAGCACGTTGGTGCCGGCGCCGTCGGCGCTCGGGACCACCGCCACCGGCGCCCCGGTGGCGGCCAGGACCCGCTCCAGCGCCGCCGCCGACGCCAGCGGCAGGTCGGCCGCCACCACCAGCAACGGCGACCCGTTGCCGGCCGCCCTTGCCGCCGCGGCCAGGGCGGCGTTGAGGTCACCGGCCCCCGGCGGCTCCTCGACCACCCGGCAGCCCATGGCGTCGGCCCGGCGCCAGACCTCGCGGTCGGGCGAGACCACCACCGGGGCGGCCAGCGCCGGCACGGCCTGGAGGGCGGCGATCACGTCCTCGAACATGGCGATGGCCAGCAGCCGCCGCTGCAGGGGGCCGACCTCGGGGGCGAGGCGCCCCTTGGCCTCGGCCAGGGCCTTGAGGGGGACGAGGGGAACGGGCATGGCCGGGCAACGGTACTATGCGCCGAGCATGGCCGGCCCCCGGTATCCCGTCTACACCCTGGCCAAGGTTGTCGTGCCGCCGGTGATCCGCTTCTGGGTCCGGCTCGACTGCCAGGGTCTGCTCAACATCCCCCGCAACGGACCGGTGATCATCGCCGCCAACCACATCTCCTACTTCGACCCGCTGTGCCTGGGCACGGCCATCCACACCGCCGGCCGTCAGGTCCGCTTCCTGGCCAAGTCGGAGCTGTACCGCAACCCGCTGCTGGGGGCGGTCCTGCGTGGGGCCGGGCAGATCCCGGTGTACCGCGAGACCCGCGACGCCCACCAGGCCCTCACCGACGCGGTGGCGGCCATGCGCGAGGGGGCGGCGGTCGCCATCTACCCGGAGGGCACCACCACCCGCAACCCCGACTTCTCGCCGATGGCGGCCAAGAACGGGGTCGCCCGGCTGGCCGCCCTCACCGGGGCGCCGGTCGTGCCCGTCGGCCAGTGGGGCGCGCACCTGCTGTTCACCCGGGGCAAGCTGGGGCCGTTCCGCCGCGGGATCCGGGTGGTCGAGCGGGCCGGGCCGCCGATCGACCTCGGGCTGTCGCCCGACGCCACCCTGACCGAGATCAACCAGGCCAAGGACAAGGTGATGGCGGCCATCGCCACCCTGGTGGCCGAGGCCCGCGAGGGCTGGAGCCCGCCCGACTGGTACCGGGCCAAGGGCGGCACGGGCGAGGCGGCCGGGCCGCCATGACCGAGCGGTTCCAGCCCGGCGGCGTGACCCACGCCCTGGTCAGCGGGCTGGTCGAGCTGGCCCTGGCCGCGGCCCTGCTCGCCTGGTCGCTGGTCGTCTCCGAGTCCAGCTCGGAGGCGGCCACCTCGCTGTCGGTGGCCGCCCTGATCTGGGCCGTGCTGGCCGTGGTCAGCCTCGCCGTGGCCTGGCTGCGGGCCCGGGTCCTGTCCGCCGAGCTCGACGACGAGGCGGTGACCCTGCACGGGCTCGGCGGGACCCGCCGCTGGCGGTACGCCGACCTGTCGGCCGTCGAGGTGTCGGGCCGGCGCACCCGGCTGGTGGCCCGCGACGGCACCGTCCAGGTGGTCCGCGGCGTCCGTGGCGCCGCCCAGGGCAACCGCTTCCGCGCCCGTGTCCTGGAACGGGCCAAGGCCGCCGCCGCCCGGGTTGACAGCCTGCCCGCCGGTCGGGACCCCGAAGGGAGCAGCGATGGCTGACGGCTTCGCCACCCGGGCGATCCACGCCGGCCGCCTGCCCCTGCCGGCCGAGCGGCCGCTGGCCACCCCGATCTGGCAGACCTCGACCTTCGTGTTCGACGACGCCGAGCACTACGCCCACACCCTGCACCAGCCCCGCCAGGGCTTCGTCTACACCCGCTACGAGAACCCGACCAGCGCGGCCCTGGAGGCGACCATGGCCGCCCTGGAGGGCGCGGCCGAGGGGCTGGCCGCCGCCTCGGGCATGGGCGCCATCGCCACCGTGCTGCTGTCGCTGGCCGGGGCCGGCGACCACGTGGTCGCCCAGCGCGACCTCTACGGCGGCAGCTACTCCCTGCTGGCCACCACCGCCCCCCGCTTCGGCATCGAGGTCAGCTTCGTCGACGCCGGCGACCCCGGCGCCGTCCGGGCCGCCCTGCGGCCCACCACCCGGGCCATCTACGCCGAGACGATCGCCAACCCGACCCTGGCCGTGGCCGACCTGCCCGCCCTGGCCGAGGCCGGGGCGGCAGCCGGCATCCCCCTGGTCGTCGACAACACCGTCGCCACGCCGTATCTGTGCCGGCCGATCGAGCACGGCGCGGCCGTCGTCGTCCATTCGGCCACCAAGTACCTGGGCGGCCACAGCGACGTCGTCGGCGGCCTGGCCCTGTTCGCCGACCCCGAGCGGCACGCCGCCGCCTGGAAGACCATGATCGAGCTCGGCGCCTCCGCCGACCCGTTCGCGGCCTGGCTGGTCCTGCGCGGGGTCAAGACGCTGGCCCTGCGGATGCGCGGCCACGGGGCCAACGCCCGCCTGCTGGCCGAGCTGCTGGACGCCCACCCCAAGGTGACCCGCGTCTACTGGCCCGGCCTGCCCGGTCACCCCACGGCCGGCCTGGCCGCCGACCTGCTCGACGGCGACCCGGGGATGCTCAGCTTCGACCTGGAGGGCGGCCGCGCCGCCGGCCGCCGCTTCATCGAGGCGACCAGGGTGGCCAGGCTGGCCGCCTCCCTCGGCACGGTCGAGACCCTGGTCTCCCATCCGGCGTCCACGACCCACCGCCAGTTCACCCCCGAGGCGCTGGCCGCGGCCGGCATCGGCGAGGGCATGGTGCGGGTCTCGGTCGGCCTGGAGGACGGGGCCGACCTGGCCGAGGACTTCACCCGAGCCCTGGAGGTGGCGTAGCCCATGGCAAGGACCCGCCTGGCCATCCTGTACGGCGGCCGCTCGGCCGAGCACCAGGTGTCGGTGGTGTCGGCCCGCTCGGTCATGGAGGCCCTCGACCCCGACCGCTTCGAGGTGGTGCCGATCGCCATCACCCGCGCGGGGGCGTGGCTGCTGCCCGACCGCTCCCCCCTGGAGCTGACCGCCTCCGACGGCGCCCTGCCCGAGGTTGAGCCGGCCGGGTCCGAGGTGGCGCTGCGGCCCCAGCGTGCCGGCGCCCTGGCCGCCGCCGCCGGCGGCCCGGTGGACGTCGTCTTCCCGATCCTGCACGGGCCGTTCGGCGAGGACGGGACCGTCCAGGGGCTGTTCGAGCTGGCCGACCTGCCGTACGTGGGCAGCGGGGTGCTCGCCTCGGCCCTGGCCATGGACAAGGCCATGGCCAAGGTGGTGCTGGCCGCGGCCGGCCTCCCCCAGGCCCCGTACCTGGTCGTGCCCGAGCGGGACTGGCGGGCCGACCCCGGCCGGGTCGCCGGCGAGGTCGTCGGCCGGCTCGCCTACCCGGTGTTCACCAAGCCGGCCCGGCTCGGCTCCTCCATCGGCATCACCAAGGTCAAGACCCCCGACGCTCTCGCCGACGGCCTCGCCGCCGCCTTCGCCCACGACCCCAAGGCCCTGGTCGAGCAGGGCGTGACCGCCCGCGAGCTGGAGTGCGGGGTCCTCGGCAACGACGCCCCCGAGGCCAGCGTGGTCGGCGAGGTCGTCCCCGGCCACGAGTTCTACGACTTCGAGGCCAA
>DASZON010000063.1:0-2236 GCA_035550755.1 Actinomycetota bacterium
CGCCCCTTCGCGGTGGACGCGGATGCGGGCGGCGGTGGCGCGGACCTGGACCAGGTAGCGGCCGGTCCCCGACCCCTGGGCCCGCCAGGCGCCGGCGTCACGGGTGAAGCCCTGGTCGCGGAGGTTGTCGATGCTGAGCCCCTCCACCCGGACCTCGACGGTGGCGCTGCGCGGCAGGTAGAGGTCGACCAGGCCGGTCGAGAGCTGGAGATCGACCGGGACCTCGGCGGCCGGCCCGCCGAGCCGGACGGCCAGCCGCGACACGCCCGACTGGACCTTGACCCCGCGCAGGTTGAGCTGGCGCAGGTCCAGGTCGGCGGTGACCGCGCCCGCCGAGACGTCGACCTGCCAGGCCAGCGAGGTGTTGAGCTGGATCCGCCAGTCGTTGCCGCGGTTGCGGGCCAGCATCCCCCGCTGGGACGGGGAGCGGAGGTCGAGCACGGCCAGGTCGTTGGCGGTGGTCACCTGGGCCTCGGGCTGGCCGGGGCCGCGCAGCTCGGCCGAGTACAGGCCGGACGCCTCGGGCCGGACCCGGATCTGGCCGCCGCCCAGGCTGGCCCGCAGGTCGGCCCGGGCCGCCCCGGCCGGGACGGGCTGGCTGGATGTGGCGCTGACCGCCGGAGACGGCGAGGACAGCGACAGCACCAGCGGGCCGACCACGGCCACCACCAGCAGGAGGGCGCCGACGGTGCGCAGCGAGCCCCGGCCGGTGCCGCGCCCCACCCGCTCCAGGCCGATGCCGATGAGGGCCAGGGGGATGGCCAGCAGGATGGTCTGGACGATCGAGGTCACCCGGGTGGCCAGGACGCCCACGGTGACGGCCAGGCCGGTGGCCAGGACGACCACGCCGCTCCAGTAGGCGCCGGGCCGGGCGGCCGGGGCCTCGCGGTCCTCCGGGGCGAGGTCGCCGGACGGGGGCGGCTCCACGGCGGTCACGCCGGTGGTGTCCGGGGGATGGACGTCGCTGGCCAACCTCACTCCTCCTGCTGGGCTCCGGAGGGGAGTATCCGACGATCCGGCGACGGCGGGGAAATCACGGCTGCTCGACCATGGCGGCCAGCCGGTCGGTGAGGCCGGCGGCGGCCCGGCGGGCCTCCTCGAGGCGGCGGGCGCGGGCGGCGAGGTCGTCGCGCACGGGGCTGGCGGCCATGCGGCGCAGGTTGAAGGCGACGGTCGACAGGCCGCCCTCCAGGCCGGCTCGGAGCAGGTGGGCCGCGACCAGCTGGTCGCTGGCTGTGCGGACCAGGCCGAGGTCGGCCAGCTCGGCGGCCAGGGTCAGGCCGTCGGCGGCCAGCTCGGCGGTGGCCAGGGGGACCTCGGTGGCGTCGGCCCGGGCGGCCTCGGCGGCCCGGTTCGCGCCCGGGTCGCCCTCGGTGGCCCGGGCGGCGCGGACGGTGGCGACCATGCGCTCGTAGACCCCGGCGTCGGTCCGCTCCTGGTCGACCAGGGTGACCCGGAGCCGGTCGGCCTCCTCGGCCAGCCGGTCGAGGCGGCCCGCCGCCTCCGGGTCGGCCCTGCCGGTGCCGATCCGGGCCGTCATGGCGACCAGGGCGCAGCCCAGCGCGCCCGCCACCGCCGAGGCGCTGCCCCCGCCCGGGGTGACGGTCGGGGCGGCGTAGGCGTCGAGCCAGCCGTGCTCGCCGAGCCGGTGCTGAGGGCTCATCGGATCTCCTTGGAGGTGGTCAGGGCCTGGAGCAGCCGTGATTCCAGCAGCAGGTCGTCGAGGGCGCCGCGCAGGCGCAGGTCCGCCGGGTCGACCCCGTCGAAGGCGCCGGCCGGGGCCAGGCCGACGACCTCGGAGGCCTCGACCCGGGCCCCGTGCCGCCCGGCCAGGGCGGCCACGGCGCCATAGGCCTCGGCCGGCGGGGTCACCCGCCAGTCGAGCAGGTTCATCGACACCTGGACCCGGTCTTCCGGAGGACCACCCCGGCGGTCCCCCGGC
Source organism: Actinomycetota bacterium (assembly GCA_035550755.1). Lineage (GTDB taxonomy): Bacteria > Actinomycetota > CALGFH01 > CALGFH01 > CALGFH01 > CALGFH01. The sequence continues at coordinate 1,943 of DASZON010000063.1, forward strand.
CCCCCCCGGTCCCGACCGACGAGGGGAACGCCCATGGCCCTGACGGCCGGGAGGCCGCCGTCGCGCTCCCGGACCGCCGCGGCGATCCGGCGGGCCAGGTCCAGGTCGGCGCCGGCCAGCTCGACGTTGAAGGCGATCAGGATCTCCCTGGCTCCGACGGCGGTCGCCCCGGCGGTCGGGTGCAGGCCCGGGCCGCCGAAGTCCGGCACGTGGTCGCCGGCCCGGAGGGCCTCGAACCCGCGGCCGCGGACGGCCGGCAGGGCGGTCCACCCGGGGTGGCGGGCGGCGGCCCCG
>DASZON010000064.1:0-12634 GCA_035550755.1 Actinomycetota bacterium
GGCCGCATCCCCGGCCAACACCAACCCATCGGCGCCACCGGCCATGCCGCCACCACCGATGGCGCGGGCGCTGCGGACGCTTGACCCGACCCTGGTCCGGCGCCTGGCGGTCAGCCGCCAGCGCCTGACCGGCCCGCTCCCGGCGGCGCCCGGGCCCACCGAGATCATGTCGGTGACCGCCGACCTGGGCAGCCTCCAGCTCGACCCGATCAGCGTGGTCGCCCGCAGCCACCTGCTGGTCCTGTGGAGCCGCCTCGGCCGCTACGACCCGGCCGACGTCGACGACCTGCTCTGGCGGGAGCGACGCCTGTTCGAGTACTGGACGCACGCGGCCGCCATCGTCTGCATGGACGACCTCCCGATCCATTCGCTGCTGATGCGCCGCTACCCCTCCGAGCGTCGCCGCCAGCTGCGGGAGTGGCTGGCCGCCAACCAGGCCCTGCGCCGCTCGATCCTGCGCCAGCTCCGGGCCAGCGGTCCCCTGCCGACCAGCGCCTTCGAGGACCGGGCGGTGACCGCCTGGCAGTCGTCGGGCTGGACGGCCGGCCGCAACGTCGACCGCATGCTCGACCTGCTCTGGACCCAGGGCCGGATCCTGGTCGCCGGCCGCAAGGGCCAGCAGCGGGTCTGGGACCTGGCCGAGCGGTGGCTGCCCGCCTGGGCCCCGACCCGCCGCCCACCCGAGCGCGAGGTCGTACGGCTGGCCGCCCAGCGCAGCCTCCGTGCCCTCGGCGTGGCCACCGCCCGTGACATCGACCGGCACTTCACCGCCTACCGCTACCCGGGGCTGGCCGCCGTCCTCGCCTCCCTGGAGCGGTCGCGGAGGATCGAGCGGGTCCACCTCAGCGCCGACAGTGCCGGGCGCAACGGCCCCTGGTACGTCCACGCCGACGACCTGCCCCTCCTGGAGCGCCTGGAGGCCGGCGACTGGCAGCCGCGGACCACCCTCCTGTCCCCATTCGACAACCTGATCATCAACCGCGAGCGGACCGAGCGGCTGTTCGGCTTCGGCTTCCGCCTGGAGATCTACGTCCCCAAGGCCGCCCGCCGCCACGGCTACTACGTCCTGCCTGTCCTGCACGGCGACCGGTTCGTCGGCCGGGTCGACCCCGCGCTGGACCGCAGGACCGGCCGCCTGGTCGTCCACGCCGTCCACGCCGAGCCCGACGCCCCTTCCTCGGCCGGCCCGGCCGTCGCCACCGCCCTCCAGGCGCTGGCCGACTTCCTCGGCGCCACCGGCTTCGACCTGCGCCAGCCGCCCCCGGCGGTCTGGCGGCGCGCGTTCGCCTAGGACCCCGGCCCCGGGCGGGCGGGGCGGGCCCAGTTGGTGACGTGCGCGGGGGTCGGGATCGACGGGTCCATGACCGGGTCGGCCACCGGGTCGCCCCGGGTGAGGGACACGGGTAGGACCCCGGCCCAGATGGGCAGGTCGTAGTCGGGGTCGTCGTCCTTGGGGGGGCCGCTGCGGACCTTGGCCGAGACCTCCTCCAGCGGCAGGGCCAGCACCGCGGTCGCGGCCAGCTCGCGGCGGTCGGCGCCCCGGATCTCGTCGCTGCGCCCGGGGACGATGTGCTCCACCAGGGCCCGCAGGGCGGTCTCCTTCTCCTCCGGGTCGCGGACCGACCGGGTCCGGCCGAGGGCCATCACCGACCGGAAGTTCATCGAGTGGTGGAAGGCCGATCTCGCCAGCACCAGCCCGTCCAGCAGGGTGACGGTGACGCAGACGTCCATGCCCGGCCGCAGCCCGAGGCGGCTCCCGGTCGACCCGTGCAGGTAGACGGTCTCGCCGACCCGGGCGTAGCCGGTCGGGATCACGTACGGCTGCCCGCCGGCCGTGAACCCGACGTGGCAGAGAAACCCCTCGTCGAGGATGGCGTGCACGGTCGCCCGGTCGTAGGCGGCCCGCTCCGGTAGCCGCCGCACCCGGGTCCGCTCGGTCCGCTGGTAGAGATCGGCATCCATCGGCACATCCGCTCCAAGCTTATGTTCCAGTACAAACGTTTGAATGTATTAGCACAATAACACGGCGCACGACCTGCCCCAGACGGATTGTCTGACGCCTGCCGTACGTTGAACATCCCGGAACCCGCCTCTGAACGGATGGAGCTGCCCCCTGCGCTGGTACGGAACCGACCCGCCGCCCGACGGCCTCGCCCTCGGGACGCTGCGGCGCATCGTGGGCCTGATGCGGCCCTACTGGCGCCGGGTGACGGTGGCGTTCCTGCTCGGGGTGGCCATGCTGGCCATCACCTCGTTCATCCCCCTGGTGACCAAGACGATCATCGACGACGGGCTCACCAAGCGGGTCCCCGGCGTCCTGCTCCGCGAGACCGTCCTGCTGATGGGCCTGGCGGTGGTCCGCTGGGCCGTCGGCGGGATGCGGCGCAACATCTCCGGCCGGGTCGGGACCGACGTCGAGTACGACCTGCGCAACCGCCTGGGCCGCCACCTGCTGAGCCTGGAGGCCGCCTACCACGACCGCGTCCCGACCGGGCAGCTGCTGGCCAGGACCACCTCGGACGTGCGCTCGCTGCGCTACTTCATCTCCTGGGGCCTGGTGTTCCTGGTCCTCAACGTGATCACCTTCGCCATCGCGGCCACCCAGATGTGGCTGCTGTCGCCCCGCCTCTGCCTGGTCGTGCTGGCCCTGGCCCCGCCCCTGGTCTACGGGGCGCTGCGCTTCAACCGCCGCCTGCACCGCGTCTACTGGCAGGTCCAGCAGGAGATCGGCGAGCTGACCACCGTGGTCGAGGAGGCCACGGCCGGGGTCAGGGTGGTCAAGGCCTTCGGCCGCGAGGAGCAGCAGGCCCGCCGCCTGGAGGGCGAGGCCACCTCGATCCTCGACCAGAACCTGGAGGCGGCACGGCTGCGGGCCTTCTACACGCCCCTGCTGGCGATCATGCCCCAGCTCAGCCTGGCCGCCATCCTCTGGTACGGCGGCCGGCTGGCCATCGACGGCCAGATCACCCTCGGCACCCTGGTCGCCTTCAACAGCTACCTGCTCCTGCTCACCTGGCCGCTCCAGGGGCTGGGGATGCTGTTCGGCTTCGCCCAGCGGGCCGCGGCCAGCGGCGACCGGGTCTTCGAGGTCCTCGACCAGCCGCCGGCCATCGCCGACCGCCCCCGGGCGGTCCCCCTGCCCCGGCCGGCCCCCGGGGCCGCCCGCGGGGTGCGGATCCGGTTCGAGGACGTCAGCTTCGCCTACGAGGAGGGCGGGCGGCCCGCCCTGGCCGGGATCGACCTCGACATCGCCTCCGGGGAGCGGGTGGCGGTGGTCGGCGGCACCGGGTCGGGCAAGTCGACCCTGCTCGGGCTGGTCCCGCGGCTGTACGCCCCGAGCTGGGGGCGGGTCCTGGTCGACGGCCACGACGTCGCCGGCCTGACCCTCGACTCGTTGCGCTCGGCGGTGGGGATCGTCCACCAGGAGCCGGTGCTGTTCTCGGCCAGCCTGCGCGACAACGTCGCCTTCGGCCGCCCCCAGGCGACCGACGAGGAGGTCCGGGCCGCCCTGGAGGCCGCGGCCGCCCTGGAGGTCGTGGACGCCCTGCCCGAGGGGCTGGACACGGTCGTGGGCGAGCAGGGCTACACCCTGTCGGGCGGCCAGCGCCAGCGGGTCGCCCTGGCCAGGGCGCTGCTGATGCAGCCCCGGGTGCTGATCCTGGACGACGCCCTCTCCCATGTCGACGTCGACACCGAGGCCGCCATCCTGGCCGGGCTGGACACGGCCCTCGGCAGCGCCACCGTGCTGCTGGTGGCCAACCGCCGGGCCAGCCTCCGCATGGCCGAGCGGGTGGTCCTGCTGGATCGCGGCCGGGTGGTCGCCCAGGGCAGCCACGACGACCTGGTCGCCGCCGAGCCCGCCTACCGGGCCGTGCTGGCCCACGCCGGCGGCGGGGTCGACCGGCTGGTCGAGGAGGCGGCGTCGTGAGCCGGCGCGGGCTCGGCGGGTCGCGGGGCGCGGCCAGCAGGCGGCTGGCCTCGCCGGCGGCCACCTACGGGGCCCCGCCCGAGATCGGGCGGGGGTCGCGGGACCGCCGGTCCGGGCGGCGGGCCCGGGCCTGGCTGTGGCCGCTGGTCGGGCCCCACCGGCGGCTGGTCGCCCTGGCCTCGCTGGCCGTGCTCATCCAGACCGGCGCCGCCCTGGCCATGCCCTACCTGGTCAAGGTGGCCATCGACCAGGGCGTGGTCCCCCGCGACCTAGAGGTCATCAACAAGGTCGCGCTGGCCTACCTGGTCCTGGCCGGGGTGCAGTTCGTGGCCAGCCGGTCCGAGATCCGGGCCGTGGCCCGGGCCGGCCAGCGGGTGCTGTTCACCGTCAGGACCAGACTCTTCCGCCACCTCCAGACCCTGTCGCTCGACTTCTACGAGCGCGAGCGCACGGGCCGACTGGTCGCCCGCATGACCGCCGACATCGACGCCATGAGCGACCTGGTCACCGACGGCCTGGTCACCCTGATCACCGGGCTCATCACCATGGTCGGGGTGGCCGTGATCCTGTTCGTCATGGACTGGCAGCTGGCCCTGGCCACCCTGGTCGTCGCCCCCCTGATCGGCCTGGCCGCCCGGGTGTGGCGGCGCTGGTCGGCCGACGCCTACCGGGAGGTGCGCGAGACCCACAGCGTGGTCAACGTCCAGCTCCAGGAGGCGCTGTCCGGGGTCCGGGCCATCCAGGCGTTCCGGCGCGAGCGGGCCACCGCCGCCCGCCTGGCCGAGGCCAACCAGGACGAGCGGGCCGCCCACTGGCGGACCATCTCCCTGGCCTCGTTCTTCTTCCCAGGGATCGAGTTCCTGGGCACGGCGGCCACCGTGATCGTGCTCGGCGCCGGCGGCCAGCGGGTCCTGGCCGGGGACCTGGACATCGGCGTCCTGGCCGCCTTCCTGCTGTACCTTCGCAACCTGTTCGACCCGGTGCAGCAGCTTTCAGAGCTCTACGACAGCTTCCAGTCGGCCACCGCCGGGGCCGAGCGGGTCGGGAACGTCCTGGCCGAGGAGCCGTCGGTCCGCGAGGCCCCCGACCCGGTCCCCCTCCCCGACCCGCGCGGCGACATCCGCCTCGAGGACGTCAGCTTCGCCTACGACCAGGGGCCGGAGGTGCTGCACGACGTCAACCTGCGCCTGGACGCGGGCACGACCCTGGCCCTGATCGGGCCCACCGGGGCGGGCAAGTCGACCGTGGCCAAACTGATCGCCCGTTTCTATGACCCGCTGGCCGGCCGCATCACCCTCGACGGCGTCGACCTGCGCCAGGTCCGCCTGGCCGACCTGCGCCGGGCCATGGGCTACGTCCCCCAGGAGGGGTTCCTGTTCTCGGGCACGGTCCTGGACAACATCCGCTTCGGCCGCCCGGAGGCGACCCGGGACGAGATCGAGGCGGCCGCCCGCGCCGTCGGGGCCGACCAGGTCATCGCCGGCCTGCCCGACGGCTACGACACCCAGGTCGGCGAGCGGGGGGCGCTGCTGGCGGCCGGGGAGCGCCAGCTGGTCGCCTTCGCCCGGGCCTGGATCGCCGACCCGGCCCTGCTGCTGCTCGACGAGGCGACCAGCAACCTGGACGCGGTCAGCGAGGCCAGTGTCACCGACGCCCTCCAGCGCCTGCGGGCCGGCCGGACCACCATCATCATCGCCCACCGGCTGACCACCATCGCCCAGGCCGACCAGATCGCCGTGGTGGAGGACGGCCGCATCGTCGAGTCCGGCACCCCCGACCAGTTGCGCGCCCGCGGCGGCCGCTTCGCCGACCTGTTCGACCGCTGGCTGGCCGGCGCCGCCTAACGGCGGCCCGCCGTCCTCTCCGGCCGCGCCACCGGGACCAGGGCGACCAGGACGATGGCGGCCGTGACGGCGAAGGCCGGCGGGTAGCCGGTCCGGGCCGCGACCAGCCCGAAGCCGAAGGCGCCAACCCCTATCCCGAGGTCGTAGGCCAGGTTCCAGATGGCGCTGACCGTCCCGTAGCCCGAGGGCGCCACCCGGTTCAGCATCGTGGCCATGCTGGCGTTCTGGATGACCCCGAACCCGGAGCCGAACAGCGCCATGGCGGCCAGGACCACCGCCGGGCGGTCGACCAGGACCAGGGCGCCAATCCCGGCCGCGGTGGCCACCACCCCCGGGACGAGCAGGCGCGCCGGCCCGTGCCGGTCGCCGTACCCCCCGGCCCACCAGCGGCCGGCCGTGACCACGGCCGCCTGCACGAACAGGGCCAGCGGGACCAGGCCCTCCGGGCCCCGGGTCACGGCCAGGGGCAGGAAGGTCACCACCACCCCGGCCGCCATGGCCGTGGCCGCGAAGGTGACGGCCGGGCGGATCAGGGCCGGTGTGCGCAGCCCGGCCACGACGCCGACGGGCGGGTCCGCGGTCGGGCGGCGGCCGGGCAGCCCCGGCACCACCACCAGGCCGGCCAGCGTGGCCACGGCCCCGGCGACGAACACCACCGGATAGCCGGCCTGGTCCACCAGCCACACCCCGAGCGGCAGGAACGCGACCCCGGGAAGGCCGACCACGATCCCGTACAGCCCCAGCCCCTCGCCGCGGCGCTCGGGCGGGACCAGGGCGGCCACCAGCGCCCCACCGACGACCACGCAGACAGCGAACCCCAGCCCCCGGGTCAGGTTGACGGCCAGGATGGCCGGCAGGGTGGCCGCCGCGGGCAGGGCCAGGGCCGGCGCCCCCAGCAGGACGAGGCCGACCGCGAGCACCGCCCGGTGGCCGAACCTGGCCAGCAGCCGGGGCACGGCCAGCTCGCCGGCCACCGTGGTCGCCATCAGGGCCCCGGTGGCCAGCCCGGCCCCGACCCCGCCGGCCCCGACCGACTCGGCGTACAGCGGCACCACCGACAGCAGCAGGAAGAACCCGGTCATCGCCCCGAACGAGGCCACGAAGACGAGCAGCAGCCGGCGGGTGACGAGACGCGACCGTGGGGGGTGGACCATACCGAGAGTCTACGGAGCCCGGGGACCGGCCAGCCGTGCCCCAGGGTTCCCGCCAGCGGGGTGGCGGACGCCGGTGCCACGGCGGAGACTTGCCGGAGAGCCGCCGGAGCGGAAGGGGCGCGGTGCAGTGGAACGGGTCAGGACCGGCGATCCCCTCCAGACGGCCGGCGGCCTCGCCGCCGATGCGGGTCCGGCCCGGACGGGCTGGCGCGAGGACCTGATCACGGCGCTCCTGGGCTTCTGGCTGATCGCCGGGCTGTTCGTCGACGGCTGGGCCCACAACACCCAGCCCGGGCTGGAGACCTTCTTCACCCCCTGGCATGCCCTGTTCTACTCGGGCTTCGCCGCCGTCGCCGCCTGGATGGGCTGGTCGGTGTGGCGCCGGCGGCCGGCGGCGGGTTCCTGGCGGGCCGCGGTGCCGGCCGGCTACGGCCTCGGCCTGGCCGGGACCGCCATCTTCCTGCTGTCGGGGATCGGGGACATGAGCTGGCACCTGGCCTTCGGGATCGAGCGGGACATCGCCGCCCTCCTCAGCCCCACCCACCTGGGGCTCTTCCTGGGCGCCTTCCTGATCGTCACCACCCCGCTGCGGTCGGCCTGGGCCGACCCGGCGCTCGGGCGGCGGACCGGCCTCGACCGGCTGCTGCCGGCGGTGCTGTCGGTGACCCTGGCCGGCTGCCTGACCGCGTTCATGTTCCAGTACCTGCACCCGGTGTACGAGAACGTCGTCAGCAGCGGGCGCGCCCAGGGGCTGGAGCAGGACTTCACCCTGTACCAGTACCCGTTCGTGCACCGGCTGGCCGTCCAGGGCGGCATCACCGGGTTCGTGCTGAGCACGGCGCTGCTGTTCGGCCCGCTGCTGTTCCTGCTGCGGCGCTGGCGCCCGCCGGCCGGGAGCGCCGCCATCACCCTCGGCGTCCAGTGCCTGCTGATGCAGGCCGTGACCGGCTTCGACGACGCCGGGCTGGCCGCGCTCGGGCTCCTCGGCGCGCTGGTGGTCGAGGGCCTGCTGGCCGCCCTGCGCCCGGCCGAGCCGCCCCGCCGCCGGCTGCGGGCGTTCTGCGCGGCCGCGCCCATCGGCTTCTGGGGCGTGTACCTGGGCGGGATCGCGCTGCACGACCGCGGGCTGGGCTGGAAGGCCGAGCTCTGGGGCGGCGCCCTGGTGTGGTCGAGCCTCACCCTCCTCGCCCTGGGCATGGTCATGTTCCCGCCCCCCGCGCCGGCCGAGACCGTGACGCCCTCGTGACGCCAGGGAGCTCCGACCGCCAGCCCAGCCAGATGGCGCTCGCCGCGGCCGCGGCCCGCGCCGCCCACCTGGTGGTCGACCAGGAGCCGGTGATCTTCCGCGACCCGGTGGCCGCGGACCTGATCGGGGCGCCGGGGGCCGAGATGGTCGGCTACCACCGCTCCAGCGGCGACCACATCGTGCTCGCCGGCACCCGGGCCCAGGTGACCGTGCGCAGCCGCTGGACCGAGCAGCGCCTGGCCACCCTCGCCGCCGGCGGCCTGGACCAGTACGTCATCCTCGGCGCCGGCCTCGACAGCTTCGCCTACCGGTCGCCGCTGGTGGGCCGGGTGCGGGTGTTCGAGGTCGACCACCCGGCGACCCAGCGCTGGAAGCGCGACCTGCTGGCCGCCGCGGGGATCACGCCCCCGGACGGGCTGGTGTTCGTCGGCGCCGACCTGGAGACCGAGCCGCTGGCCGACCGCCTGGCCGCCGAGGGGTTCGACCTGGGCCGGCCTGCCCTGGTGGGCTGGCTGGGGGTGAGCATGTACCTCACCGCCGACGCGGTCGCGGCCACCATGGCCGCGGTCGGCGGCCTGGCCGCCGGCACCGAGCTGGTCGTGGAGTACGCCCTGCCGCCCGGCCTACGGGACGAGAACGGCGCCGCCTACGCCGGGGTCGCGCTGGCGGTCGCCGCCGAGCGGGGGGAGCCCTGGCGCAGCTTCTTCACCCCCGAGCAGCTGGCCGGCCTCCTGGAGGCCAACGGTCTGACGGTCGCCGAGCAGGTCCGCCAACGGGACGCGGTCCCGGCCGCCTTCTGGGACCGGTCCGACGCCCTGCGCCCGCTCGACCTGTGGCGGCTCGCCCGCGCCACCGTGTCGCCGTAGCCGCCGGTGCGCTAGCCCTGGCGGGGGCGCAGGAGGCAGAACTCGTTGCCCTCGGGGTCGCGCATGACCTGCCAGCGGCCGCCGTCGTAGAGGTCGTCGGCCCGGGTGGCGCCGAGGGCCTCGGCCTGGCGGGTCGCCTCGGCCAGGTCGGTGCTGCGCAGGTCCAGGTGGAGCCGGTTCTTGACCGTCCTGGGGTCCGGGACCCGCACGAAGTCGATGTCGAGCCCGCCGGGGGTGTGCAGGGTGGACAGGGTGGCGTCGCCGTCCTCGCCGACCTCGACGTCGCCGCCGAGCAGCCGGCTCCACCAGCCGGCCAGCGCCTGGGGGTCGGCGCAGTCGATGGCCAGCGCGGCGATGCCGACGACGGCCGGTGCCTGTTGGCTCACGGGTCGCTCACCTCTCCTCGGTCCGGTCCCCGGTCACCGTACCCGTCCTCGGCGCAGACCAGGGCCCAGGGCCGGTCGGCGACCCGGGTGAGGACGACCACCGACCGGGCGTCGCCGCGCAGGCGCAGCCGGGCCGTCAGGTCGTCCACGTCCACGGCCGAGCCGCGCTTGCGGACCTCGACCGCCCCGACGCCGCGCTCGCGCAGCACCCCCCGGAGCCGCTTGAGGCTCCAGGGCAGGGAGGCGTCGACCCGCAGGAGCCGCCCGAACGGGCTCCGCAGGGGCCGGTCGGCGGACAGGAAGGCGATCCGCGGGTCGAGCTTCCAGGCCCCGAGGTCGCGCCCCAGCGTCTCCACCAGCCCGGCCCGGGTCACGGCCGGGTTCGGGTCGAGGAGGTAGCGCCCCGGCGGGGCGCAGTCCAGCGGCGGGCCGGGCCCCTCGGCCAGGGTCGCGGGCCCGGGGAACACCGTGGCCCGCCGGCCGGTGGTGGCCAGCTCCGGCGACCACAGCACCGCCTCCTTGAGCTCGCGCCGGTCGGCCAGCAGCTCCACCTCCCAGCCCGCCGGGACCACGTCCAGGGGCAGGCCCGGCGCCGCCTTGATCCCGACCCCGGCGACCCGGCCGGCCAGGCCGAGGCACCAGCCGAGCGGCGGCCGGCTGTCCCCCGCCCGCAGCCGCCGCCCGCCGATCCGCCGCGCCGGGTCGACGAACACCCCGAGCGATCGGGGCAGACGAAGGTCACGGACGTCGGCACAGGCGACGGTGAGCTCGCCGGCCCCGTGGAGCCGGGCGTTCTCCCTGGCCATCCGGAGGTGGACCGGGTCCAGGTCGACGGCCAGGGCGTCCCGCCCGGGAGCCAGGGCGCACAGATCGCCCCCGATCCCGCAGCACAGGTCGGCGACCCGGCGGCATGCCGCGTAGCGGTCCGCCCGGTGCCTGGCCAGAGGTTCGGCCGACGCCTGCTCCAGCCCCTCGCGGGTGAACCACATCCTCCCGGCGGCGGCGAACTTGCCCGCCGCCCGTACCCGCAGGTCGTGCTGGGCCAGCGCCGCCGCCACCAGCCCCGCCGGAAAGCGGTCCCGCAGCCGTGTCCCGAGCCGCAGCGCCTCGCCCGGGTCGAGCGCCCCCTCCGGAAGCTCCGCCAGCAGCGCCAGCCCATCCGGCGACAACAGCCGGTCGAGCACGGCGCCAGGGTCACCCGGCTGGGGGTCGCCACCCTGTGGACAGCCGGACGCCTCCCGCTCCGGCATCGGCTACCCTCCCGAATCGGGGGCCCCGGAACCCTCGGGGTCGGGTGACGCGCGCCCACGCGCACCTTGGGCCCCGGCTTCGGCACCCTCGGGGTCGGGTGAAGCCCGCTCACCTTGGGCCCCGGAACCCTCGGGGTCGGGTGGGGCACGCCCATCTTGGACCTCGGCCGGATGCTCGCCCTCCAGCGCGACCCGGGCTGGTCTTCCGTCGACCAGGCGGACCACGCGGTCGCAGAGGTCGACGACTTCGGGGTCGTGGGTGGCGACGACCACGGCGGCGCCGCGGTCGGCGGCGTCGCGGAGGAGGCCGACGGCGCGGTCGCGGTTCTCCTCGTCGAGCTCGGCGGTGGGTTCGTCGACCAGGAGGACGGCGGGTTCGACGGCCAGGGCGCGGGCCAGGGCGACCCGCTGGCGTTCGCCGCCCGAGAGCTGGTCGGTGCGCTGGTCGGCGCGGTCGGCGAGGCCGAGGAGGCCCAGCCAGCGCGTGGCCGCGGCGGCCGCGGCACCGGGGTCGCGGCGGGCGACCCGGAACGGCAGCTCGACGTTCTCCCGGGCGGTGAGCAGCGACAGCAGCCCGTAGCCCTGGAACACCAGGGCGACCCGGTCCCGGCGCAGGGCCTGGCGGCCGGCCGGCCCCAGGTCGGCCAGGTCCTCGCCGTCGAGCCGGACGACCCCGGCGTCGGGCGGCTCGAGCCCGGCCAGCAGCAGCAGGGTGGTCGACTTGCCCGACCCCGACGGCCCGACCAGCCCGACCACCTGGCCGCCCTCGACCTCCAGGGACACCCCGTCGACCACGTTGCGGCCCCCGCGCAGCGCCACCAGGCCGTCGGCGACCAGGCTGGTCACGATCCCTGCTCCCCGTTCGTTGGCTTCAGCACCACCCGGTCGCCCTCGACCTCGACCGCGACCCGGGCCCCCGGCGGGAGGACGTCGAGGGCGTGAGCGGGGAGGTGCAGGGACCCGGTGGGCCCGACGACCGCGTACTCGGCGCCGCCGCGGCCCTCGGCGCTGACCCGGCCGTCGCGGATGGTGACGGTGCGGTCCATGGCCGCGGCCACCTCGGCGTCGTGGGTGACCACGACCACGGTGGTGCCGAGGTCGTCGCGGGCCTCCCTGAGCAGCTCCACGACCCGGCGCACGTTGACCCGGTCGAGCTGGCTGGTCGGCTCGTCGGCCAGCAGCAGGGGCGGGTTGTTGGCCAGGGCGACGGCCACGGCCAGGCGCTGCTGCTCCCCGCCGGACAGGGCCCGGATCGGCTTGCCGGCCGCATCGCCCAGGTCGACCGCCTCCAGCAGCACCTTGGCCCGGCGGCGGCGGCGGCCGGCCGGCAGCCCGGCCAGCGACATCGGCAGGTCCAGGTTCTCGGCGGCCGAGGCGTGCGGGAGCAGGTTGCGGGCCGCCCCCTGCCAGACGAACCCGAGCCGGCGCCGCCGCAGCATGGTCAGCTGGGCCTCGGACAGCCGGGCGACGTCGATGCCGTCGAGCACCACCCGCCCGGCCGACGGCCGCTCCAGCCCGCCGAGGATGGCCAGCATGGTCGACTTGCCCGACCCCGACGGCCCCAGCAGGGCCACCATCTCGCACCAGTCGACCCCGAAGTCGACCCCCTGGAGGGCCACCACCTCCCGTCCCTCCAGCACGTACAGGTGGAACAGCCCCTCGCAGGCCAGCAGCCGCTCCCCGGTCCGGGAGCGGCGCTCCTCGGCCCGCTCGGTGACGCTCACAGCTCCTCCTCGCGCAGGAGGGCCGGGCGGGCCTGGTGGACGAGGGCCGCCACCACCGCGGCCAGGCCGAGGCCGACGACCAGCACGGCCAGGCCGAGGGCGGCCCCGAGCGTGAACCAGTCGGGGGTGTAGATCGGCGGCGGCACGCTCGGCCGGTCCACGAACTGGGGGATGGCCGGGAGCGCCACCAGGGCGACCAGCAGCCCGATGAGCCCCCCGCACAGGACCCCGTAGCC
>DASZON010000065.1:0-12987 GCA_035550755.1 Actinomycetota bacterium
GCGGGCGACGGCGACGAACAGCTCCAGGGCCGCGCCGGCGTCCGAGACGATGCCGAGGTCGGGGGGGAAGACCCGCCCGATCTGGGTGGGCTCGATGTCGACGTGGATGAAGCGGCGCCCCCGCCGGTACACCTCCAGGCCACCGGTGTGGCGGTTGGCCCAGCGGTTGCCGATGCCGAGCACGACGTCGGAGGCGAGCAGGTTGGCGTTGCCGTAGCGCTGGGCGGTCTGCAGCCCGGCCATGCCGGCCATGAGGTGGTGGTCGTCGGGGATGGTGCCCCAGCCCATCAGGGTGGGGACGACCGGGACGTCGACCAGCTCGGCGAACTCCACCAGCAGGTCGGCGGCGTCGGCGTTGATGATCCCGCCGCCGGCCACGATCAGCGGCCGCGTCGAGGCCTCCAGCATGTCCAGGGCCTTCTCGATCTGGGCCCGGGTCGCCGCCGGCCGGTGCACCGGGAGGCGCTCGTAGCCGTCGACGTCGAACTCGATCTCGGCCATCTGGACGTCGAAGGGCAGGTCGATCAGCACCGGCCCGGGGCGGCCGGAGCGCATCAGGTGGAACGCCTGCTGGAACGTGCCCGGCACCTGGGCCGGCTCCAGCACGGTCACGGCCAGCTTGGTGACCGGCTTGGCGATGGCGGCGATGTCGACCGCCTGGAAGTCCTCCTTGTGCAGCCGCGCCACCGGGGCCTGGCCGGTGATGCAGAGGATCGGGATGGAGTCGGCGGCCGCCGAGTACAGCCCGGTGATCATGTCGGTGCCGGCCGGCCCCGAGGTGCCGACACAGACCCCGATGTTGCCTGCCCGGGTGCGGGTGTAGCCCTCGGCCATGTGCGAGGCCCCTTCGACGTGGCGGGCGAGCACGTGGGTGATGGCGCCGCTGTTGCGCAGGGCGGCGTAGAAGGGGTTGATGGCCGCGCCGGGCACGCCGAATGCGTGGGTGACGCCCTCGCGCTGGAGGATCTGGACGGCGGCTTCGATTGCTCTCATGCGGGCCATGGCGGGCTCCTGGGTCCGGGTGACGGTCAGTTGCGGCCCGACAGCTGCTCGACGAGCTTCAGCAGGGCGGAGTGGTCGAGGCCGCCGTCGCCCTGGGCCTTGAGGCTGGCCACCAGCTGGGCGACCACGGCGCCGAGCGGGATGATCACGCCGGCCTCACGGGCTGCCGAGGTGACGATCCCCATGTCCTTGTGGTGCAGCTCGATCCGGAACCCGGGCGTGAAGTCGCGGCGCAGCATGGCGGGCGCCTTGCGCTCCAGGATGGCGTTGCCGGCCAGGCCGCCGGCCAGCACCCTGACCGCGGCCTCGGTGTCGACCCCGTAGGCCTCGAGGAACACGATCGCCTCGGCCACCAGCTCGATGGTGCCGGCCACGATCAGCTGGTTGGCGGCCTTGACGGTCTGGCCCGACCCGACGGGCCCAACGTGCACGATGGTCTTGCCGACGGCCTCGAGCACGGGCCGGGCGTCGGCGAAGTCCTGCGGGTCGCCGCCGACCATGATCGACAGGGTGGCGTCGATGGCGCCCTGCTCGCCGCCGCTCACCGGGGCGTCGAGGACGCGGAGGCCACGTTCCTTGCCGGCCTCCCCCACCCTCCTGGCGACGTCGGGCCGGATGGAGCTCATGTCCAGGTGCATGGTGCCCGGCTTGGCGAGGGCGTAGATCCCGTCCTCGCCGAGGGTGACCCCTTCCACGTCGGGTGAGTCGGGCACCATCGTGACCACGACGTCGACGTCGCGGACGGCCTCGGCGAGGCTGCCCGCCCCGCGGCCGCCCTGGTCGGCCAGGCGCTGGATGGCCTCGGGGGTGCGGTTGTAGCCGATGACGTCGAAGCCGGCCTTGACCAGGTTGGCGGCCATCGGGCCGCCCATGATGCCGAGGCCGACGAAGCCGACGGTGGTCATGTGAGCTCCCTCCTGGGTGTCGATCAGGCTCGGCGCTCGCGGGGCAGCCAGTCGAAGCTGTCGCCGCTGGCCCCGCTGGGCTTGTACTCGAGCCCGACCCAGCCGTCGTAGCCGGCGGCGGCGAGCCCGGCCAGGTGGCGGTCGAGGTCGAGGGTGCCGGTGCCGGGCTGGTTGCGCCCGGGGGCGTCGGCGATCTGGACGTGGGCGACGCGGTCGCCGTAGGTGGCGACCACCTGGTCGAGGTCGTCGCCGTTGGTGGCCAGGTGGTAGAGGTCGCAGAGGAAGCCGAGGTTGCCGACGCCGGTCTCGCGCTCGACCCGGTCGACCACCCCGACGGCGTCGGCGGCGGTCAGCAAGGGGTAGCGGGGGGCCCCGCTGACCGGCTCGATCAGCACGGTGCCGCCGATCCGGGCCGCGGCCCGGCCGGCCAGGGCCAGGTTCTCGGTCGCCAGCTCGTCCTGGGCGGCCGGGTCGGCGCCGTCGACCCGGTTGCCGTACAGGGCGTTGAACGCCCGGCAGCCCAGCCGCTCGCCGATCCCGACGGTGGCCTCGATGTTGTCGCGGAACTCGGCCGAACGGGCCGGCCAGGACACCAGCCCCCGGTCACCACCCGGCATGTCCCCGGCGGAGAAGTTCAGCCCGACCAGCCGGACGCCGGCGTCGGAGACGGCCCGGACGAAGTCCTCGGCCTCCCGGTCCGAGGGCACCGCGGCCGGGAACGGCCACCAGAACTCCACCGCCCCGAACCCGGCCGCCCGGACCGCAGCCGGCCGTTCCAGCAGCGGCAGCTCGGTGAACAGGATCGAGCAGTTGACTTCGTACCGGAGGGGGTGGTCGGCCATCACATCTCTTCCGCATCGTGGAGGAATGTTTCCAATGAGACGGTACGGGGTCTGGCTGGGCCCGTCAAGGGCCCGGTCCCGGGGGCGCTCGCCTCCTTCCGGTGGTCGCCTCGCTATGCTGGCGGGCATGGGAACCGAGACGACCGGAGGACGGCCGACCGCGGCCGGAGTGCAGTCCGTCGAGCGGGCGTTCGACATCCTGGAACGCATGGCCGACGCCGGTGGCGAGGTGACGCTCACCGAGCTGGTGCGCCGGACCGGGCTGCCCATGCCGACCATCCACCGGGTCATGCGCACCCTGGTCGACCGCGGCTACGTCCGCCAGGCGCCGTCCCGCCGCTACGCGCTCGCCCCGCGCCTCATCCGGCTGGGCGAGAGCGCCAGCCGCCTGCTCAACGTCTGGGTCCGTCCCTATCTGGAGGAGCTCGTCGACGCCCTCGGCGAGACCGCCAACATGGCCCTGCTCGACGGCGACCAGGTCGTCTACGTCGCCCAGGCGCCCTCGCACCACTCCATGCGGACCTTCACCGAGGTCGGGCGGCGTGTCCTCCCCCACTGCACCGGCGTCGGCAAGGCCCTGCTCGCCCAGCTCGACCCGGCCGAGGCGCGCGCGATCGTCCTGCGGACCGGGATGCCCGCCCAGACCCCGCGCACCATCACCGACCCCGACCGGCTGCTGCGCGAGCTCGCCCGCGTCCGCCGCCGCGGGTACGCCACCGACACCGGCGAGCAGGAGGTCGGCGTGCTGTGCATCGCCGTCCCCGTGCTCGACGCCCCCGCCCGGACCGCGATCTCCATCTCCGGGCCGGAGGCGCGGCTGACCCAGCCGATGGTCGACCGGGCGGTGCCGATCCTCCAGGACGTCGCCCGGCGGCTCTCGGCGGAGCTGTCGTACGACGACGCCACCGCCTGAGCCCGGCGCCTGCCGGTGCGACCCCGGCCGGGGCCGCGGCGGCGGGCATCGCCTCAGCTCGGCCACAGCCGGCGGGCCCGGCGGGTCAGGTCGCGGCGCAGCTCGCCGGCGTCGGCGCCGAGCAGGCTCCCGTCGCGGACGACCGGCGCCCCGTCGACCAGGACGTGCCTGGCCCGCCGGTCGGGCCCCAGGACCAGGCCGGCCAGGGGATCGGGGACGTCGGCAAGGTCGTCGCCCGGCCAGACGACCAGGTCGGCCCGGTAACCGGGCTCGAGCCGGCCGAGGTCGTCGCGGCCCAGGCAGGCGGCGCCGCCCTCGGTGGCCAGGGCCAGGGCGTGGGCGGGCAGGAAGTCGGCCGGGCGCCCGGTGCGCTGCCGGCCGGTGTAGAGCGCCTGCCGCAGCTCCGGGAAGAGCCCGCCGACCTCGTTGGAGGCCACCCCGTCGACCCCGAGCCCGACCGGCGAGCCGGCCCCGACCAGGTCGGTGACCCGGCACAGCCCCGACCCGAGCCGGGCGTTGCTGGACGGGCAGTGGGCCACGCCGACCCCGGCCGCTCCCAGCCGCCGCACCTCGTCGTCGTCGAAGTGGATGCCGTGGGCCACCCAGACGTCGTCCGCGACCCAGCCCAGCTCGTCCATCAGGTCGACCGGGCGGCGCCCGAAGCGGGCCAGGACGTCGCGCTCCTCGTCGAGGGTCTCGGCGAGGTGGGTGTGCAGGCGGAGCCCGAGACGACGGGCCAGGTCGGCCGAGGAGGTCATCAGCTCCGGGGTGACGGTGAAGGGGCTGCAGGGGGCAACGGTGACCACGATCCGCTCGCCGTCGTGGAGTCGCTCGACCACCGACTGGGTGGAGGCCAGGATGGCGTCGAGCTCCTCGACCAGGAAGTCCGGGGGCAGACCGCCCTTGCTCTCGCCGAGGTCCATCGACCCGCGGGCCAGGTGGACCCGGATCCCGACGGTCCGGGCGGCCGCGGCGATGGCGTCGAACACCGAGTCGTCACCCCCCGGGACCACGTAGTGGTGGTCGGCGGCGGTGGTGCAGCCGGTCAGGGCGAGCTCGGCCAGCGCGACCAGGGCCGCGGCGTGGACGTCGTCCGGCGACAGTCGTGCCCAGACCGGGTACAGCTCGGTCAGCCAGCCGAACAGGTCGCAGCCGACGGCCCGGCCGCGGGTCAGCCACTGGTAGAAGTGGTGGTGGGTGTTGACCAGCCCGGCGGTGACGAGGTCGCCGTCGCAGCGCAGCTCGGTGTCGCCCTCCTGGGCCGCCACCCGGCCGACGGCGACGATGCGGCCGTCCTCGACGGCGACATCTCCCGGCCAGCGGGCTCCCCGCAGGACCAGCCGGGGTTCCCCGGACCCCTCCCGACCGACCGGGGCACCCCTCCGGGGTTCCCCGGACCCCTCCGGGCGGCTCATGCCACCGGCTGCTCGACCGGCTCCTCGACGAGGTCGAGCAGGCGCAGGTTGGCGATCTTGGCGATCTCGACCAGGGCGATGGCCTGCTCGGCGGCGGGCGAGTTCTGCAGCCGGGCGTTGCCGGTCTTGAGGATCGTCTCCTTGGTGTTCTCGCGCACGGCGATGACCAGCGGGAAGCCGAACTTCTCCTTGTAGGCCTGGGTGAGCTCGTCGAAGGTGGTGTACTCGTCGCTGTCGAGCTGGTTCAGGCCGGCGTACGCCTGGTCCATCGACGACCGGGTGGACAGCCGGCCCTCGCGGGTGGCCGCCCCGGCCAGGTCCGGATACTGCCGGATGAGCTCCAGCTGCTGCTCCGCCGAGGCCTCGAACAGCGCGTCGTGGAAGGCCTTGCGCAGGTCGTACACGTCCTCGAAGGGCCGGGCGGCATAGGCCTGCTCGGCGATCCACGGCGGCCCCTGGAACAGCCCACCGAAGGTGTCGACGAACTGGTCGCGGTCCATCTGGTTGACCTGGTCGATGCTCAGGACCTCGTCGTGCCGCGGGACCGGCAGCACCTTGGTGACCAGGTTGCTGTGGCCGCCCCACACGTTGAAGACCAGGTTGAGCAGGATCGCGCTGATGCTGCCCAGGGTGATGCCGCTGGAGATGATCGTCCGCACCGACTCGGGGAAGAAGCTGGTGATCTGCGGGTAGACCGTCGGCGCGATGGCGAAGCCCAGGCTGACGGCCAGGATGATCACGTTGCGCTCGTCGTGGAAGTCGACCCGGCGCAGGGTCTGGATGCCGACCACGGCCACGGTGCCGAACAGGGCGATCCCGGCCCCGCCGAGCACCGGCGGCGGGATGGCGGCGACGATCGCCCCGACCTTGGGGACCAGCCCGATGAGGATCATGAACAGCCCGGCGGTGGCCACCACCCAGCGGCTCTTGACCTTGGTCAGCCGGACCAGCCCGACGTTCTCGGCGAAGCAGGTGTAGGGGAAGGAGTTGAGGATCCCGCCAAGGGTGGTGGCCAGGCCGTCGGCCCGCAGGGCCCGGGCCACGTCCTCCTTGTCCACCGGCTTCTCGACGATCTCGCCGCAGGCGAACACGTCGCCGGTGGTCTCGACCATGGTGATCAGCATGACGATGACCATCGAGATGACCGCGGCCGCGTTGAAGGTCGGCGTCCCGAAGTGGAAGGGCGTGGTCACCCCGAGGGCGTCGGCCTCCCCGACCAGGCTGAAGTCGGTGAAGTCGAACAGCCAGCCGACCAGGGTGCCCACGACCAGGCCGAGGAGCACGGCGACGGTGGCCACGAAGCCGGTGAACATCCGGTAGATGGCCAGGATGACCAGCAGGGTGAAGCCGGCCAGGGCCAGGTTGCGCAGCGCCCCGAAGGTCGGCGGGTCGGTGAACTGGCTGGCCCCGCCGCCGCCGGCGTCCAGGGCGGCCACCGACAGCAGCACGACGCCGATGATGGTGATGACGGTGCCGGTGACCACCGGCGGGAACAGCCGGATCAGCCTGGCGAAGAAGGGTGCCACCAGGAAGGCGACGATCCCGGCGATGATCACCGAGCCGTAGATGGCCCGCAGGCCGGGGACGCCGCCGCCCTCGGCCAGGCCGATGGCGATCATCGGGGACACGGCGGCGAAGGTGACCCCCTGGAGCAGGGGCAGCCGGACACCGATCTTCCAGAACCCGACCGACTGGATGATCGAGGCGATGCCGCAGGTGAACAGGTCGGCGTTGATCAGGTAGGCGAGCTGCTCGGGGGTCAGCTTGATGGCGCTGGCGAGCAGGATGGGCACGATCACGGCGCCGGCGTAGAACGCCAGCACGTGCTGGAACCCGTACACGGCGAGCTTGGCCGGCGGGAGGACCTGGTCCACCGGATGGACGGCCCCGGGGTCGGCGCGCTGGTCTCGTTGGTCGGTCCTGGCCATCTGCTGCACCAGCCTTTCGTCTCGTGCTGGCGGGTCCGCGGTTACGCCGGGTGGGTCGCCGGTGAGGCCAGCTCGACGTCGCCGGCGACGGCACGGGGACGGGCGAGGGTCATCGCACCTCCGGGCAGGACAACCTGCGGGTGATTCCGGATGGTGGAATACGTATCTTGATATTCGGAGACTAGCCGCCTGCTGGGAGGTCGTCAACCCTCGAGAGAGCCGCTCGCGGGCCCGTCGTGGTCAGGAACGCGCCGCTGAGCGCGGCCGAGATCCGCAGCATCTCCGGGAGGATCCGCTCGATGTCGCCGGCCTGCAGCCTGCCCTCGGGCGCCGACACCGACATCGCCGCCGCCGAGCCCCCGATGCCGAACACCGGGACGGCCAGGCAGCGCACGCCCACCTCCTCCTCCCCGCTGTCGATGGCGTAGCCCTGCCGGGCCACGGCGTCCAGCTCGGCCAGGAACCTGGCCGGGTCGGTGATGGTCCGCGACGTGCGCCGGGGCAGCCCGATCCTGGCCAGCAGGTTCTCGACCTCGGGCCGGGGGCGGAAGGCGAGCACCACCTTCCCGACGCCGCTGGAGTGCGGCAGGACCCGCCGCCCGACCTCGGTGAACATCCGCACCCGGTGGTGGCGGGAGGGGATCTGGGCGACGTAGGCGACCTGACCGTCCTCGAACACGGCCAGGTTGGCCGTCTCGCCGCTGGCTTCCATCAGCTCGGCCAGGTACGGGTGGGCGAACGACGCGAAGTGCTGGACCGCCGCCTCGCCGAGCTGGATCAGGTGGGAGCCGAGCAGGTACTTGTGGGAGGTGCTGTCCTGGCGCACGTACCCTTTGGCGGCCATGGTCGCCAGCAGCCGGTGGATGGTGGCCACCGGCAGGCCGGTGGCCCGGCCCAGCTCGCTGACCCCTCTCCCGTCGCCGGCCTCGGCCAGGGCCTCCAGCAGCTCGAGCGCGCGCTCGACCGACTGGACGCCGTCGTTGCCGCGCTGCGTGGCCCCGCCGCTGCCGGGCCGCTGGTTGCTGGCCACCGTGCTCCTCAACGAAGGTCCTGCATACCGTCGTTCGATTCTACGATACGGAATCCATTTTCTGAATGCGCTTCCACTGACCGGTCGCGCTTGTTAGAGTCGTTTCAGCCGATGGGTGCCCGGTGGGAACAGCCCGGGTACGGTCCGGGGGGGACAGGAGCGGGGTGCGATGGCCGCCGGCAAGGTCACGATCAACGGGCGGAGCAGGTCGATCACCGGGGTGCCGCTCCATACCACGGCACTGGACTTCCTGCGCGGTTGCGGGCTGATCGGCTGCAAGGAGGGCTGCGCCGAGGGGGAGTGCGGGGCCTGCTCGATCCTGGTCGCGCGGCCCGGCCTGGGCACGCCGACCGAGTGGGTCGCCATCAACGCCTGCCTGCTGCCGATCGCCGCCCTCGACGGCCAGGAGCTCGTCACCGCCGAAGGGCTGGGCGAGCCCGGCGACCTGCACCCCGTGCAGCAGGAGATGGCCGTCCGCGGAGGCTCCCAGTGCGGCTACTGCACGCCGGGGTTCATCTGCAGCATGGCCGCCGAGTACTACCGCCCGGACCGCCGCCCCGCCGACGGGAGCGATGCCGGGCCCGACGACGGGCACGACGACGGGCACGGCCCCAACGGGTTCGACATCCACGCCCTGAGCGGCAACCTGTGCCGCTGCACCGGCTACCGCCCGATCCGGGACGCGGCCTACGCGCTCGGCGCCCCGCCGGACGCCGATCCGCTGGCCGCCCGGCTGGGCGCGCCGCCCACCGAGCCCGTGCCGACCCGGCTGCGCCAGGACGGCCGCTCGTTCGCCCGTCCCGGGACGCTGGCCGACGCGCTCCGGCTGCTGCACGACGACCCGGCGGCCACCGTCGTCGCCGGGTCGACCGACTGGGGTGTCGAGGTCAACCTGCGCGGTGCGAGGGCGGCGTCGGTCATCGCCATCGACCGTCTCGGAGAGCTCCGGGGCCTTCACGTCGACGCCGGCCGGGTCGAGGTTGGCGCCGCGCTCACCCTGACCGAGATCGAGCGCCGCCTCGACGACCGGGTGCCGTTGCTGGCCGAGCTGTTCCCCCAGTTTGCCTCCAGGCTGATCCGCAACGCCGCCACCTTCGGGGGCAACCTCGGCACCGGCTCGCCGATCGGCGACGCGGCGCCGGTGCTGCTCGCTCTCGAGGCGAGCCTGGTCCTGGCCAGCGTCGACGGCGAGCGCGAGGTCGCCCTGTCCGACTACTTCACCGGCTACCGCCAGAGCGTGCGCCGCCCCGACGAGCTCATCAAGGCGGTGCGCATCCCGCTCCCGCCGGCCCGGCTGGCGGCGTTCCACAAGATCGCCAAGCGGCGCTTCGACGACATCTCCAGCGTGGCCATCGCGTTCGCCCTCGAGGTCTCCGACGGCGTCGTCCGAAGGGCCCGGATCGGGCTCGGCGGGGTCGCGGCCATGCCCGTCCGCGCCCTGGCCACCGAGGCGGCCCTCGAGGGCCAGCCCTGGACCGAGGCCACGGCGCAGGCGGCCGCGGAGGTGCTGGGCGGCGAGGGCACCCCGATCGACGACCACCGGGCGAGCGCGGCCTACCGGGCCGCGATGCTCGGCCAGAGCCTGCGCAAGCTGTACGCCGAGAGCCCGGAGGAGGTGCCCGCATGAGCGCCCTGTCGGAGCGGCCCGAGGACCCGTCGGTCGGGCTCGCGATCCCCCACGAGAGCGCCGCCCTCCACGTCACCGGGAGGGCGCTGTACACCGACGACCTCGTGGCCCGCACCAAGGACGTGCTCCACGCCTGGCCGGTCCAGGTCCCCTGCGCGCACGGCCGGGTCACCGGGCTGCGCACCGACCCGGCGCTGGCCGTGCCCGGCGTCGTCCGGGTGCTGACCGCCGCCGACGTCCCCGGGGTCAACGACGCCGGGGTCAAGCACGACGAGCCCCTGTTCCCCAGCGAGGTGATGTTCTACGGCCACGCCGTGTGCTGGGTGCTGGGTGAGACGCTCGAGGCCGCCCGGCTCGGTGCGGCGGCGGTCGAGGTCGACGTCGAGCCGCTCCCGTCCCTCGTCAAGGTGACCGAGGCGATCGCGGCCGAGTCCTTCCAGGGTGCGACCCCGCAGATGGCGCGGGGTGACCTGGAGGCCGGCTTCGCCGCCGCCGCCCGCGTGTTCAGCGGCGAGCTCGAGTTCTCCGGCCAGGAGCACTTCTACCTGGAGACGCACTGCGCGCTGGCCCACGTCGACGAGGGCGAGCAGGTCTTCATCCAGAGCAGCACCCAGCACCCCTCCGAGACCCAGGAGATCGTGGCCCACGTGCTGGGCCGGCACAACCACGAGATCACCGTCCAGTGCCTGCGCATGGGCGGCGGCTTCGGCGGCAAGGAGATGCAGCCGCACGGGTTCGCGGCGGTCGCCGCCCTGGGGGCGACCCTCACCGGGCGCCCGGTCCGGGTGCGGCTGAACCGCACCCAGGACCTCACCATGTCGGGCAAGCGCCACGGGTTCCACGCCGACTGGCGGGTCGGCTTCGACGCCGACGGGCGCATCGTCGCCCTGGACGCCACCCTGACCGCCGACGGGGGCTGGAGCCTCGACCTCTCCGAGCCGGTGCTGTCGCGGGCGCTGTGCCACATCGACAACGCCTACTGGATCCCCAACATCCGGGTGAACGGCCGCATCGCCAGGACCCACAAGACCTCGAACACCGCCTTCCGGGGCTTCGGCGGCCCGCAGGGCATGCTGGTGATCGAGGACATCCTCGGCCGCTGCGCGCCCCTGCTCGGCCTCGACCCGATGGAGCTGCGCCGGCGGAACTTCTACGGGCCGGGCCAGACCACGCCCTACGGCCAGCCGGTCCGCCACCCCGAGCGGGTGGCGACGGTCTGGGACCAGGTCGTCAGCCGGGCCGACGTCGCTGGCCGCCTGCGCGAGATCGACGCCTTCAACGCCGCCCATCCCCACACCAAGCGCGCCCTGGCGGTGACGCCGGTCAAGTTCGGCATCTCCTTCAACCTGACGGCGTTCAACCAGGGCGGTGCGCTGGTGCACGTCTACAAGGACGGCTCGGTGCTGATCAACCACGGCGGCACCGAGATGGGCCAGGGCCTGCACACCAAGATGCTCCAGGTCGCCGCGACCACCTTCGGCATCCCGCTCGCCCGTGTCCGCCTGGCGCCCACGCGCACCGACAAGGTGCCCAACACCTCGGCGACGGCGGCCAGCTCCGGCGCCGACCTCAACGGCGGCGCCGTCAAGAACGCCTGCGAGCAGATCAAGGGCCGGCTGCTGGGCGTGGCCAGCGCCATGCTGGGCGTGAACGCCGCCGACATCCGGATCGTGGACGGGGTCGCGCGCGCCCTGGGGATCCCCGAGGAGCGGGTCGGCTGGGAGGACCTGGTCCGCACCGCCTACTTCCAGCGGGTGCAGCTGTGGGCGGCCGGGTACTACCGCACCGAAGGGCTGCACTGGGACTCGTCGGTCATGCGGGGCTCGCCGTTCAAGTACTTCGCCTACGGCGCCGCCGCCGCCGAGGTCGAGGTCGACGGCTTCACCGGCGCCTACCGGACGCGGCGGGTCGACATCGTCCACGACGTCGGCGACAGCCTCTCGCCCCTGGTCGACCTGGGCCAGATCGAAGGGGCGTTCGTGCAGGGCGCTGGCTGGCTCACCCTCGAGGACCTGCGCTGGGACACCGGCGACGGCCCCCGGCGCGGCATGTTCCTGACCCAGGCGGCGAGCACCTACAAGCTGCCCAGCTTCTCGGAGATGCCCGAGGTCTTCAACGTCACCCTCCTGCAGAACGCGACCGAGGAGGGCGCCGTCTACGGGTCAAAGGCCGTCGGGGAACCGCCGCTGATGCTGGCCTTCTCGGTGCGCGAGGCGCTCCGGCAGGCCGCGGCCGCCTTCGGGCCGGCCGGCACGAGCGTCGACCTCGGCTGCCCCTCGACCCAGGAGGCCGTCTACTGGGCCGTCGAGCAGGCCCGCGAGCACACCGCCCGTGGGCACGTCGCCGACGCCAACGTGGTCCCGCCGCAGCCGCCCCACCCGCACGGACGCCACCCCGAGTCCGAGCAGGCCCAGCACGCCGTGACCCATGTCTGAGACCACCTGGTTCAACGCGGTCGCCCGCCTGCGCACCCGGCGCGAGCCGGGCGTGCTGGTGACGGTGGCGTCGGTGCGCGGGCACGCCCCCCGCGACGCCGGCGCCAAGCTGGTGGTGGGCGCCCGCGAGACCTGGGGGTCGATCGGCGGCGGCAACGTCGAGGCGGTGGCCATCGACCGGGCCCGGGAGCTGCTCGCCGACCCCGGCGCCAAGCCGGTGCTGTTCGAGGCGGCCCTGTCGGACAAGGCGCCCTACGAGCACGGCGTCCAGTGCTGTGGCGGGACGGTCACGGTGCTGCTGGAGCCGCTGCCGGTGGTGCCGGCGGTGGCCATCTTCGGCCTCGGCCACGTCGGGCTCGAGCTGGCCCGCATCCTCGCCCGCCACGACCTGGAGCTGCACCTGGTCGACACCCGCCCGGCGCAGCTCGCCGACGAGCGGCTGGCGCCGCTGTCGGACGCGGTGGCAGGCGTCCACGTCCACCGCGTGCCCCTGCTCCCCGAGATCGTCCTCGGTGAGCTGCCGGCGGGCACCCACATCCTGATCATGACCCACGACCACGCCGAGGACGTGGCCCTGTGCGACGCCGTGCTCCGCGGCGGCACCCTGGGCTCGATCGGGTTGATCGGCTCGGCCGGGAAGTGGGCCCGGTTCCAGCGGACGCTGGCCGAAGGCGGCCACGACCCGGCCACGGTCGGCCGGATCCGCACCCCCATCGGCCTCACCGAGATCACCGGCAAGGAGCCGGCGACGATCGCCGTGAGCGTCGCCGCCGACCTGCTGCTGACCTTCGAGCGCGAGCGCTCCGCCGCCCGGAGCTGATCCCATGCCGCTGTACCGCGCCCAGGTGCTGGACACGCCCGGCGATCCGTTCCGGGGCGGGGCCCTGCGC